>JAGHAR010000114.1 GCA_021161405.1 Candidatus Iainarchaeum sp. | reverse complement strand
TTGTTGTATTTCAGAGAAAAAATTCGCATGTTTTATTTTCTGCGAGAAGGGCTGATTTCAAGGTTAGATGTAACGAAATGCTCGAGTTTGCGGTTAGAGGCATTGGTGTTGCTGGCGGCCATATTCCAGCAGCAGCAGGTTCAGCAAATGCAAAGCACTTAAAAAAGATAAAGAAAAGAATTGTAGAATATTTGTTACAAAATTTCCATAACAACGTTAATAAATGAATTAGAATAAAATCTAATTATGTGCGGGCAGGGCTTTTCTTGCGAAAAGCCGGATGCTAAGAGAGTTGGTCCTTCCTGCCCGCACATTTATCTATGTTCAATTTAATATAAAAATTTTTTCATTACGAAAAGCAAAATTTTTATTTAAAAAGTGTATCGAAGCACTTACTGTTTTCCACACTCAAAAGAAAATTATAGCGTTCTTTCACATAGTTCTGTATTTGCCTTATCTCGCTTTGGCTTAAATGCTTGAATCTGCCTTGCATCTTTAGATAATTGTTTACTGGTTCGAGCTTAGCCGGTTTTCTCGTGAATTTTAGAATTCCATTCTCTATTTCGTACAATGGGAAAACTCCCGTTGCTGTGGCTTTTTTTGCAATTTCTATTGTTTTGCTTGAAGGATATTTCCAGCCGGGAACACAAGGACAAAAAGCATGCAAAAAGCTAACTACTTCTGCTTTTAATGCTTTCTTTACCTTAGCGTAAAGATCTGGAAGATCTGCTATGCTTATTGTGGCTACATAGCTAACTCCGTGAGCAGCAACTATTAAAGGCAATGGTTTTTTTGGCTCTATTTTGCCGTGTATTTTTTTTCCAGCAGGAGAGGTTGTTGTGTTTGCAAACAAAGGCGTAGCACCGCTTCTCTGGATGCCTGTATTCATATATGCTTCGTTGTCTGTGGCTATATAAGTAAATTTATGGCCTCTTTCAATAGCCCCACTTAATGAGCCAAAACCAATATCAAAGCTTGCTCCATCTCCGCCAATTGCAAGCAGATTAATTTTATCTCTAATACCTCTGCATTCCAATCCTTTATCAATTCCACTTGCCACAGCAGCTATATTCTCAAATGCGGAATGCACCCATGGAATTTTCCAAGCAGTTTGCGGATATGGCGTAGTGACAACCTCTGCGCAGCCGGTTGCATTCACGACAATCGTATTTTTGCCAGAGGCTTTTAGTACATGCCTTATCGTTAATATTTCACCACAACCAGCACATGCTCTGTGGCCGCTTGCTATATACTCTTCTCTTGGTAGGCCCATTATTTTATCTTTCAATACAACCACCCGTTTTTATTTTTGCTGCACATCCTATACGCTTTTTTGAAGTGCTCAATTGTTACATCTCTGCCGCCTAAGCCGACGACATAACTATTAATCTGTTTATCTTGCAGCGTAGCTTTTAGTTCAGTATATAATGGTGCTTCGCTACCAAACGAAAAAGCCCTATCAAAGACAGCAATTTTTTCTGCCTTATTAAGAGCCTTTCTAATCGATTTGGACGGCCATGGCCTTATATAGCGGAGTTTCAGCAAACCTGCTTTTTTCCCTTTTACTCGGAGCTGATCTACAGCTTCTCTTGCTGTTCCGCATATTGAACCTAAGCAAACAAATACTGTTTCTGCATCTTCTATTTTGTATTCCTCAACAAGCCCATTGCCATAACTTCTCTTAAATTTCTTTTTAAATTCTCTATTGATTTCTTTTATTCTTTTTTCAGCATTTTTCATTGCTTTGTGTTGCGCCTCTTTGAAATACATATAGCTGTCTGGAAAACCTATAGGCCCAAATGTTTTTGGATTGTTAATATCTAGATAATCCTCTAGCTTAAATTTTGGTAGGAAACTATCTACAAGTGTTTGCGATGGTATATCTACAGGTTCATACACATGGCTCAATGAATAGCCATCAATATTTACCATTATTGGTATCTGTACTTCTTTCGATTCCGCAAGTTTATATGCCATTAATACACTATCTAATGCTTCCTCCGCTGTCTCTGCAAATATCTGCATCCATCCTTGGTCTCTTACAGCAAAGGCATCGCTATGATCATTCCATATGTTTATTGGCGCACTTAATGCGCGGTTTGCAATTACCATTACAGCAGGCAATCTCATTCCAGAGATAATTTGTAAAATCTCAAACATTAACGCTAATCCTTGGCTTGAGGTTGCTGTAAAGGCCCTTACATTGCTAAGTAAAGCTCCTTGCAATGCGCTTATTGCTGAATGCTCGCTTTCAACGTGAATCATCTTTGCATCCAAAGTTCCGTTGTTAATGAATTCCGCTAATCTTTCAACAATATGTGTTTGTGGAGTAATTGGATACATTGGAATTACTTTAACACGTGCTAATTTAACAGCTAATGCGATTGCATGGCTTGTTTCAATAACTCTTTTCATCTATTTCTCCTCCCTCACCATCTTTATGGCCTTTACTGGACAATTCTCCGCACAGATTCCGCAGCCCTTACAGTAATCATAGTTAATTACAAATTTGTTACCTTTTTTCTCTATTGCCATATCTGGACACTGGCTCCAACAGAGCCCACATCTTATACATTTTTCGTAATCAATTACCGGCCTGAAGGTGCGCCAGCTTCCGGTTTTATATTTTACAGTGCTTCCCGGCTCTTTTATTACAGCTCCTTTAGTAATCTTCATTTTTTTGTTCATCCCACCACATTCTTATAGATTTCCATAGCCGCTGCATAATTTAATTTTGCTAAATTCTCCGGCAGCATTTCATAGATTGCTTTCCTTAAACTTTCCATAGTTACAAGCTTCGTTGTAGCAAACAAACCAAGAATTGAAATATTAACAAATGGTTTTCCAATAATTTTAAGAGAAATGCTTGTAATGTCTGTTGTTATCTCTTTTATATCTTTTCCGAAATACTTTCTTTTCTTTGCAGAGTTTATAAATACAGAAGCGTTTCTCTTCAGTTTTTCTTTTACATTCGCAGCTTCTATTAAGCTGCTGTCAAGCACAATAGCATAATCCGCCTTGTAGACATGCTGCCTTAGATTTATTGGCTTCTTTGAGAATCTAACATACGCCTCTACCGGTGCACCTGTCCTTTCAACCCCAAAACTAGGAAACGCTTGACTATAGAAACCTTCATAGAAAAATGCTTTAGCCAATACATAACTGCTTGTTACTGCTCCTTGCCCGCCTCTTCCATAGATGACTATCTCTTTGATCATTGCATAAAATAATTGCAAAACAATTTTTAAATCTTTTTAAAAGAATTAAAAATTATGAAGCGAATAGAAGCAAAAGTTTATGGGATTGTTCAAGGAGTCGGCTTTAGATATTTTGTTCAGAGGATAGCCAACAACCTAAATCTAAAAGGCTTTGTCAGGAATCTTGCTGATGGCTCTGTAGAGGTTGTAGCGGAAGGCAGCAAGGAAAAATTAGAAGAGCTGTTAAAAGAGATACGCGTAGGACCGCCTCTCAGCAGGGTTGATTCTGTCGAAGTTGAATGGAAAGAACCTCTTAACGAATTTTCGAAATTTGAAATTAGGCATTAACCGTTCTTTATTTCTAGAATTGCTCTTTCTCTGTATGTTTTATCCGCAACAATAAGTTCGATGTTTATAATATATCTGCCGCTGAGTATTGTTTTTTCGGTTGTCGGTCTAATAACAAAGGACAGCTTTCTTGTCTCATCAAGCACGCTAATTTCCTTCTTTGCAGGGAATACAACTAATTCATCTTTTGCTTCTGGATATACTCTAACAACAACATTCTTTGCTGTCTCCTTCAACGGATTTTTAATTGTTAGTTGCAGCTCTGTTAAGGTCTCTTCACTCAGATCTAAGGGATTAATTGTGAAGCTGTACTCTATATAGCGCGGCTTTGCCAGCTCGTATGCTGTTAGAGCAATTACGCATACTGCTATTATCACTATTAGTATTGGAATTAGCTTTTTTGCAGCTTCAACAGGGCTTCTTATTTCAGGAAGTTTAAGTTTGTGTTTGCCTTCATATATGCCCATAGTTCTCATTAATGATATGTAATTTTTGTTTTTATAGCTTTCTGATTTTCCCTTTGCGAGAATCTAACAATAGCCCAAGTTATTGCTATTGCGAGGATATATCCTATTATGGCTCCAACAATTAGTATAATCCACTCATACATGCCTAATGCAACAACGTGGAAAAGCTCGCTGATTGGAGTGTAAAGAATTATTAATTGAGCAATTACTGAAACTATTAGAGCAAACAACAACCATTTGTTAGATAACCATCCAAGCTTTTCTTGGTATCTTATGCTTGCAATTCTTACAAATTCATACAGTATAAATCCACTAAACAATGCGCTTCTTGCAATCTCTAAGCCATTAGCTAATGTTAGAAAGAAAATAAGCATTAACATTGCTGATTTTTTTAAACCAATGGTTGTAATGAGCAATATGTTTCGTTTGTCAAGTACTCCTTCCCCCTTTTTTCTTGGAGGTTTTTGCATTATGTCTGGTCTTGCTGGGTCTATGCCTAGGGCCAATGCTGGCATCCCGTCTGTGAGCAGGTTAATCCAAAGAATTTGTATTGGAAGTAGTATCGGCTCTTTTAATGTTAGAAAAATTGTGGCTGAAAATATTACTAAGACCTCTGCAATATTGCATGTAAACAAATAATTTACAAATTTTTTAATGTTGTCAAAAATTCTCCTTCCTTCTCTAACAGCATTCCTTATTGTAGCGAAATTATCATCAAGTAGTATTATATCGCTTGCTTCCTTTGCAACTTCAGTGCCCTTTATCCCCATAGAAATACCTATGTCTGCCTTCTTAAGAGCTAAGGCATCGTTTACACCATCTCCTGTCATGGCTACTCTTTTGCCTTGTGACTGTAAAACCTCTAGAATTCTTAATTTGTGGAACGGCGATACTCTTGCGAATATATTTACGCCTTTGTCTAATTCTGCGCGAAGCTGCTCATCACTCATTTTGTCAATTTCTTTTCCAGTAATTACGGCAGAACTGCTAAGGTTAATTTCATTTGCTATTGCCTTTGCTGTTAGTGGATTATCTCCGGTAAGCATTATTACCCTTATTCCAGCGTTTCTGCATTCTAACAGCGCTTCTTTAACGTTCTCTCTTGGAGGGTCTTCCATTGCTTCAAGAGCCAACCAGGCCAAACAATCTTCCTTTTTTGCCTCTCCTAGTTTCGTTTCTTCTTTAAACGCAAAGCCCAAAACCCTGAGAGCTTTTGAGGCAAATTTTCTATTAATCGCTAAAATCTCTTCTTTTTTCGCTTTTGTGAGTTTTTTTATTTTTCCGTTCTCGTAGATGCGGTTGCATTTCTCTATTAATACTTCCGGTGCTCCCTTTGAGAATAGGTAGTATTTGCTGTCTTTTTTATAGATAACGCTCATCATCTTTCTTTCGGAAGTGAAGGATATCTCTCCAACCTTTGTAAATATTCTCTCTAAATATTCTTTACTAAGCTTAAATCTTTGAGCAAAATTAAGGAGAGCAACTTCTGTTGGGTCACCAATTATCTTTCTGTTTTTTCTTTCGTCATAAATAACTTTTGCATTGTTGCAGAGAATATTTGTTATTGCGAGCCATTCAAAATTTTTTAAATCCTTGCTGTTAATTCTCTTTGGATTGTAAATACTGTTGCCAAAAAAAAGCTTAACAACTGTCATTTCATTCTTTGTTATTGTTCCGGTTTTATCCGCGCATATTACATCTACAGCTCCTATGGATTCTATCACTCCCAGACGCCTTACAAGAGCGTTTTGCTTCGCCATTGAGTTGGCGGCTATTGCCAAGCTGGTTGTAACTACTGCTGGCAGACCTTCTGGAATTGCTGCTACAGCCAACGAAATCGCAAGTAATAGCGTAAGGAATATTCCGTATTTTGTAAGACCAACCAAGAATAGCAAAATAATAATTGCAACAATCACAATAAAGATTTTCCTGCCAAATTTTTCCATCTCCTGTTCAAACAGTGTTTTCTCTTTTGCTATTGTTTGAAGCTTTGCAGCTATTTGGCCAAGTTTTGTATCCATTCCTGTTTTTTCAACTATTGCTTTTGCAGAACCCATTACAACAGCAGAATTCATATATATTGTCTGGCCAACCTTCTTCTTCACCGCTCTTGATTCACCTGTTAGTATGGATTCATCCAGCATCAGATCAAATTCTTCAACTATTTTAGCATCTGCAGGCACAATATCGCCAGCTTCAACTATGATAAGGTCTCCCGGTACGAGATAAACAGCTTTAATCAATTTTTCTTTACCATCTCTTACTACCTTCGCGAGAGGCACAGCTAGCTTTTGCAGTGCTTCCACAGTACGTTCTGCCTTATAATCCTGCAGAAAACCAGCAATGCACGATATAACCACTATTGCAACTATAAGCATAGAGTCAAATAAACTTGCATGTTCCATCTGCATAATACTGAGCGCCATTGAAACTACTGCTGCCAAAATTAGGATTATTATTAATGGAGATTTGAATTGTGAAATGAACATCTCTAAAGGAGTAATTCGCTTTGTTCTTTTTATTTCGTTTTTGCCGTATTTTTTAAGCAGCGTCCTTGCTTTAGCCTCTGTAAGGCCATAGTTTTTCATTCTATGCACCCAGTGCTTTCTGCCTGTTTATCTTCCAACGCACAACAAGGTTCGCAAACAAAATCGGCACTACAAAGCCAAATACTATGCTTGAAGCAACAATTATAGAGTAGATATCTCTGCCTATTATTCCACCGTCCAGCAATATCTTTACAACAATAATACTTGTGCTAAACCTAACAGATAGGCCAGTGCCTAACAATATCGCATCCTTTAAGCCGAGTTCTTTTCTACCAGCGATTACGCTTGCCAAAATCTTTGCAATGCTTGAAACAAGCACAACAAGCGCAACCATTAGGGGAGCAGCCAATAAATACTGAATATTTGTGCTTAATCCAACCGAGATGAAAAACATCGGAGCAAAGAAACCATAACACATTGTTTTAAGTTCGCTATCTACAAATTTCAATCTTTCATTCGGTACAAACGTCCTTATAGCGATTCCCGCAAGTAATGCTGCTACAGCAGAAGCATGCGCATATTGTCCAATTGCTAAAAATAAAAAGAAAACAAACAGGATAAATACAAACAAGGTTTCTATCTTCTGGAAGCTAAACTTAACTCTTCGCTTCCCTAGTTTTGTCAGCCCAAAGGTTAACAAAAACAGGAAAAGCATAGAGAGAATAGTTGTTCCGATGCGGAGGTTTGTCAATTCTGCTTTGCCTCCTACGAGAATAATCACAAGCAAGAAGATGGCGACCTCGATTATATCATCCAAGCTGCCTATGCTTATTATACTTTGTCCAAGTTTTGTATTTATAATTCTGAATTCGTCCAACACTGGAACAAGAATTGCCTCGCCTACAGTAGCAAACGAAAGAGCTACAATTATAGATATTATCCAGTCATAGCCAAAAAAGAAGCGCATAATTAAAGAGCCGAAAAAAGCTTCGAAGAGAATTATGAAAAATGTTGATTTCAGAATAAAAGGGCCCATCTTTCTTAATTTGCTAAGATCCAACTCAAACCCTATAATGAACAAAAGGAAATACATTCCTAACTCAGATAAAAACATAAATTCCGGAGAATTTGTAATTGCTGCAAAAGGGTTGTAAATTGCCAATAGAATACCAACAACTAACGAGGCAAATATCCACGGAATTTTAACCTTTTCAATCAATTTGCCGAGTACAAAGGTCGCGAAAAAAACAACGCTGATGAAGAGAAAGATTGTAATCATCATTCTAAATTAATTAAGTTATACTTAAATAGATTTATTTGGCTTGATTTTTGCTAATCTTTTGCAAACAATCTATTGTTCTTTACATCAAATAGCTCCGCTCTGGCTCCGGCATCGAGCCATGCATGTGCATAGCTATACGCAGCTAATGCTGTTGCAAGTTTTCCTTTCTTCTCGAAGAATTTGCCATCTGCAAAGTATCTTTTTGCCATATCTAAAAAATCTTCTGCAATTTTCTTTCTTTCCTTGCAGAGGTTTTTGTTAAGTTTAACTTTTTCTATTGCCTCTGCTGTTAACTCTCTATAGCGCTTTACTTTATTTTCAAGCTCTGCCTTTATATCCATGCAAAACACCTATAGCTTCTTTCTCTTTTTCGTTTAATTCTGCACACACAATTAAGCAGGCAGGACTCTCAATTTTTGCTCTCTTTAGCTTTGCAGCTCTGCCAAATACTATTCTTTCTTTTTTTGACCCTGCTTTGCTAACAGCACAGAGTAAAGAATTCTTTATAACTTTTGTCTTCCTTTTCGCTTCTATCTTTTCCAGAATTTCAATCGCTTCTTTTACGTTCATCATTCTTATTCTGTTTTTCATTTCAATTATATCAAGAAGGCAAAGCGTGTGCATGCAAGCTTTTTTATTCTCTGCAATTATATCGTAGAAGCTTTCAGGCCTATAAACTTTGCTATGGAATACAATTGATGCAACCCTGCCAAAGCGATACTCGCTTAAACCAGTTTTTCCTATAAAGTTAAAGATTGAGATTCCGGCTATAACTTTTGTTTTTGCATTTTGCTTTTTCGCCTCTATAAGAAGTTGAACGTGAGTTGTTGCGCTTAACGGGTTTCCAATAACAAGCAAAGCGATGTCTTTCTTTTTCGAATCCTCTATAATCTTAATTGCTTTTTGCCCTTCTACCTCGCTTCTTGTAAGTAGAATGATTTTTTTTCCTATTAGTTTTTCTAATTCTTCAATATTGGATTCAGAAAAACCGCTTGTATAGCTTTCCATATAAACCTTGTCGCATTTTTTGATTGCTTCTAAAGCTTCCAATGAAATATGTTTTGGTTTCAAGCCAGTACCAATCAGATAAAACATTCTTCCACCTAACTGCAGGTTCCTACACCAATAGTAAGCAAATCTCTTGTAGAGGTAGCAAGGCCGATAATAATTACAACAATCTTGATAAAATTTTTCAATTGTGTGTTTTTAATTCCGGAATCAATAGCATAGAGCAGCAATATAACCAGAATGATTTTTATCAGCGGAAAGAGAAACGGAAAAGAGTTCAGTACAACGCTGCTTACAACGTGCTGCTCAGAGCAATTCAAAAAATGCGTAGCAACAAACGTTGCACTTCCATCTAATGCCTGGCTGGCCAATGCAAATTTATTAAGCTTATCTGCAAAGAAACCTCTTTTTATTTTCTCTACAGCTAAAACAAACCCGAAGTATAACAACAAAGCCATTAATGCAGCATAGAGAACTCCAAAGAATTCTCTGAAATACATAAGATCAAAGGCCAAAACAGGAATTGCAAAGAGCATCCCAACAAATGAAAAGCAGTTGTGGTAATCTTCTTTGCAGATTTTTTTGCTTATGAAAAGAGAAGCAATTGTAACGGCAAAGGTAAGGAAGTATATCCCGGGAGTATAGAAATAAAAGCCAAGATCAAATGGAGAACAACTCCTCGCTACTATGCGTAAATCCTCAATAATCCGCAATGCAGAGCCAAAGAGTATATATGGGAGCAGGGCTATCATAAATTTGGAATTAAATTCTATCTTAAACTTCCTCAATAGAGGGTAAACAACAAAGAAAGAAATAAGAAAAAGCAGCAAAAGATAAACAACAGTATTAACGGGATTGTATCCTGCATAGCTTTCCACAGGCCTGCAGAAATAGTTATACAAAAACGAACTTAATTCCATTATAAAACAATTCAATTAATTGTTTTAATTATTTGCTATAAAAAATTTTGCATGCCCATCGTTGCGCGTAATGAAAGAAAATCGAAGGAAAGCATGGCTATTGCTGTTGCTAAGCAGAAAGCACAGAAGTTAAAAGAGTTTTTAGTAGCGAACAATCTCTTTGCTGCGGAACTAAAACCAAAGCAGATAAGAGGCAGAGTTATTTTTCCAATAAAAAAAGAACCTTCTAAAAGTTTGCTAAAAAAACTTAAGGAAAGATTTGGTATAGAACTAACAAAAGAAAAATTTACCTTAATTAAGAGAAGTCGCTCGCTCAAAGAAGCCCTTAGAAAAATTCTAACACAGAAGGAAGTAGAACACTTGGTAAGCAGCTTCGACACAGTTGGCAATATTGCAATAATAGAGATTCCTGCAAAGCTGAGGAAAAAGGCAAAAATAATAGCAAGAACATTGCTCGAATTGAACAAAAACATTGAAACTGTTTGTATGATTACAGGGCCGCATAAGGGCAAATACAGAATTAGACCGCTTAAGGTTATTGCCGGCAAAAAGCAATTCAAAACAATTCATAGAGAGAGCGGCTGCGTGTTTAAAGTAGACGTTTCAAAGGTTTTTTTCTCTCCGAGGTTGAGCTATGAAAGGATGCGCGTTGCGAAGCAAATAAAACCCAAAGAAAGAGTGGCTGTTTTCTTTGCTGGCGTAGGGCCTTTCGCAATAGTTGCTGCGAAGCATTCTAAACTGCGAGAAGTAGTAGCCATAGAGTTAAATCCGACAGCGTATAATTTAATGAAGGAAAATATAAAGCTGAACAAACTTAGCTCTAAAGTGAGAGCTGTTAAGGGGGATGTTAAAAAAATAGCCCCTCGCTATAAAAATTATTTTGACAGAATTGTAATGCCTCTGCCAAAACATTCCAAGAGTTTTTTAAGAGAGGCATTCATTTCTGCGAAGAAAAACGCAGTAATTCACTATTACAGAGAAGTAGATGCCTCTTGCGGATTTGCTGCAGCGATTGATGAGATTAAAGAAGAGGCAAAAAAGTATAACAAAAAAATAAAGGTTATTTTTAAGCGCAAGGTAAGAACATTCTCCCCAAAAGAAATACAGGTAGTAATTGATTTTGTGGTTTGTTAAGCAAAAAACTACGCAACAATTAAAATTCTTTTTTCCCTTCTCTTGGATAGGTGCTCAGATGAAGCTTGTGTTTTTAGGAGCCCCGGGTGTTGGCAAAGGCACTGCTGCGAGGTATCTGGAGGAAAAATACAACGTGAAACAGATTTCTACTGGAGATCTTATTAGGGAAGAGATAGCAAAGCAAACAACTCTCGGAAAAGAGATAGAAGGCATAGTAAAGAAGGGAAACCTTGTTAGTGATGAAATTGTAGCCAAACTTGTTGAAGGTTTTGTTAAGAAGCATAACAGCTTTGTCTTAGATGGGTTTCCGCGTACGATTAAGCAGGCAGAATTGCTTGAAGAGATAGAGAAAAACACAGGTAAGAAAATAGACGCTGTTTTATACTTTACCGCTCCAGAGCAGACAATAATAGAAAGGCTTACAAATAGACGAGTTTGCCCAAAATGCGGCAGGATATACAACCTAAAGACGATGCCTCCGAAGAATGACGAGCTATGCGATTATGATAATGAAAAATTAATTCAGAGGCCGGATGATAGAGAGGAAGTAGTAAAAGAACGCTTGCGTGTTTACGCGAAAAAGACAGCCCCGCTTGTAGATTACTATAAGAAGAAAGGCCTTTTAATAGAGGTTGATTTTAGTGGAAATGTGGAAGAGAATTATGCGGAATTAGAAAAAGCTCTTAAGAAGGCAGGTCTCCTATGAACAAAAAGAGAAAATTGCTTGTTATTTTATGCGGCTTGCCGAGCACTGGCAAAACTATCCTTGCTAAAGCTTTGAGCAAAAAAATAGACGCTGTGCATTTAAGTACAGATGCCATAAGAAAAGATCTTTTTCCAAAGCCGCAATACACTGCTAAGGAAAAAATCCTCGTATATGAAAAGATGTTCGAAAAAGCAGACAACTTATTGAGAATAGGTGAAAGCGTAATTTTGGATGCAACCTTTTTCAAAGAATTTTTGAGAAAGAAAGCACAAGGAATAGCGGAGAAGAATAATGCAAAATTTATTCTCATAGAAACAAAATGCAGGGAAGAAACAGTGAAAAGATTTTTTGAGAGGAGAATAACCCATAAAACCCTAAGCGATGCAGATTACAATGTTTACAAGATGCTTAAAGCAGAATTCGAGCCAGTGAAGGAAAGGCACTTAGTTATAAACTGTGAGGAAGAAACAGAAGCAAAGATAGGGGCTGTTTTAGAATGGATCAAAAAAGAATTGTAGAATTCCTTTTGAATGCAAAGAACTATTCTTCTTTTGGTATTCCTTCAAATGCAAAGGTTAGGCATATTGAGACACACATCTCCCACATCTTTCTTGTTGATAGATTTGCATTTAAACTAAAAAAGGCAGTCAAATTTCCCTTTTTAGATTTTTCCACAGTTAAGAAGAGAAAATTTTTTTGCTTTAGAGAGCTTAGCTGGAATTCAAGAATTTCTCCGGAGCTTTATGTTGGAGTCCATGAAATAAGGGTTTTAGATGGTAAACTAAATTTCTCAAGCGGCAGAGTAGTTGATTATCTGCTTCAAATGAGAAGAATGCCGTCTAACTCAAGGATGGATTTTCTGCTAAAAAAAGATAAAATAAGGAAAAGAGATATTGTAGCACTCGCTGAAAAGATAGCCAATTTTCACATTTCCGCTAAACAGATTAGATTCAAAAAATATTCCGATGCAAACAGTTTGTTGGCTGCGATAAAAGAAATTGCGATAATTCTGAAAAATGAAGCAATGAAGCCCTATCAAACCGAAATTGAAGGTTTGATTTCTCTCTCTGAAGAATTCTTCAGAAAAAAAGAGAAAATATTAAGGGAGAGATTTAAGAGCAATATAAAGCACTGCCATGGAGACCTTCATTCAGCGAACATCTTTTTTGCTGGACAAAAACCAATAATTTTTGACTGCATTGAATTTAACAATGCTCTTGCATATATAGATCCCGCATCTGATATTGCTTTTCTCACAATGGACCTAAAAGCTAAAAAGAAAAAAAAGATGGCAAGAATTGTAATTGAAAATTACAATAAATTGGTAAAGGATAATACTCTTTTTGAAGTGCTGCCTTTATATGAAAGTTACAGAGCAAATGTAAGAGCAAAAGTTGCAGCATTGCGAATTATGCAGCTTTCAAAAGACTCAAAGCCAATCCCAAGAAATCTAATTGCGGAGTTTGAATCTTATCTGGAATTAGCCACTAATCTTTTAAAACAATCCTAGGGAAGATTTTGTAATGCAGCACAAATTTAAGGTAAAAAATCTTTCTTTGGCCTCACAGGGAGAATTGAATATATATTTTTCCGCAGAGCAGATGCCTGTTCTGCAGCTTATTAAGAAGAAATTCCAAAGGAAAAAACCGCTTCGCAATGTTAGGATTGGCATGGCTTTGCACGTAACAAAAGAAACCGCAAACCTTGTTTTGGCGTTGAAAGCAGCAGGAGCAAAGATAGCAATCGCAAGCTGTAATCCGCTGAGTACGCAAGACGATGTTGCTGCTGCACTGGCAAAAAAACATAAGATAAATGTATTTGCATGGAAGCACGAGACAAAAAAAGAATACTACGAAAATTTGCATCGCGTGTTAGATTTTAGGCCGGAAATTACTATTGATGATGGTTGCGATTTGGTAACGTTGTTGCATACTGAGAGAAAAGAATTGCTCAGTAATGTACTTTTTGGCACAGAAGAAACAACTACTGGCGTGATAAGATTGAAGGCAATGGAAAAGGACAACAGGTTAAGGTATGCTGTATTTGCAGTTAACGATAATGCCACTAAGCATTTGTTTGATAACTATTATGGCACTGGTCAAAGTGCTTTGGATGGTGTTATTAGAGCGACAAATGTTTTGATAGCGGGCAAGACAGTAGTTGTGGCTGGCTATGGTGATTGTGGCAAAGGCATAGCAAAAAACGCAAAAGGTTTAGGAGCAAATGTTATTGTTTGTGAGGTTAACCCTCTTAGAGCATTACAGGCAAGAATGGACGGCTTTAGTGTTATGCCTATGAAGGAAGCCGCAAAGATTGGAGATATATTTATTACAGCTACTGGAAATACAGATGTAATAACCTTAGCAGAGATCCGTAGAATGAAGAACAACGCAATATTAGCTAATGCAGGTCATTTCGATGTAGAGATTGATGTTGAGACGCTCTATAAAAGGGCACGAAAAGTTAGGACTGTTAGACCTTGCTTAGATGAGGTTTGGATCGGCAGGAAAAAAATCTACGTCTGTGCTAAGGGAAGATTAGTAAACCTTGCCTGTGCTGAAGGACACCCGAGCGAGGTTATGGATCTAAGCTTTGCAGGCCAGGCATTGGCTGTTGAATACGGTTACCTAAACCGCGATAAACTTGAGCCAAGGGTGTATAAACTTCCGAAGGAGTTGGATATGGAAATTGCAAATTTAAAGTTACAGGTAATGCGTATAAAGATAGACAAACTCACAAGAAAGCAGAAGGAATATTTATCAAGCTGGCATCATGGCACCTAATTATTATGCTGTCTTTGGCTGTATCTATCTGAGGGCTTCCCAAAGTACTGTTTCCTTTGCGTTTATTTCAATTCCCTTTTCCGTGATTTGAAATGGGTGCACATTTTTATCGTGGTTTGTGCCGCGCATCTTCCTTATAAACAGATTTCTGTGAGGAGGAAAGAAATACAACGCAATTACTCCATCTGCAATAAATCCCTCTACTCCGAAGGCACTGAACTCATCCTTTCTGTTTTTAGTTTCAGATGTTAGAATCGTAGTACATCCGAGCTCCCTTATTTTGTCTGTAAAATTAAATAACACATTTCTGAGCATTGCTCTCTCAAACCAAATTCCAAAAGCAGTTGTAGGATCAATAACAAGCCTCTTCGCATCAATTGTTTTTACAATTTCAGCTATATGGTCCAACTCTTTAGATATTTGCTCCCTTATGCTAACTGGCTCGAATATCTCTCCAATACGCAACCT
>JAGHAR010000041.1 GCA_021161405.1 Candidatus Iainarchaeum sp. | reverse complement strand
TCATTATCCAAAGGATGTTCTAAGGTATAAGCGGCAAAGCTAACATTTGGCATAGAGAGTAGCTTGTCTCTTAATAAATTAGGGAATGTGTGCCTTTCGTTTTTTATTATAAATTCCACAGCATTCTTGCTTTGCGATAGAATTTCAATCTCCATTTAGCGCACCTCCGCACAGAGCTTTGCTAATTTCCGCTTTTCAGTAGAATTGCAGACAAGACATTTAAGAAATTGTCCAAAAGGTTTTAAAGGTGCTCTGCAATTGGAACAAAACGCTTTTACAACTCCTAAACTTGGTTCTGCAGTTGTAAGCTCAATAGAGTATGGCTTTATTCCTATTATTCTTGCTCTCACAATATCCCCTACTTTGAACAATTCCTTGAGATTCTTTATGTATGTTCTGGCAACGTTCCTTATATTTATAATGCCAAACGCAAGGGGAAATGCAACGTTATCTTTTGATTCTACTGAAATTAGATTAACAAATATTACATTATCGTAAACCAAACTTACTCTTCCAAAAACAATATCTCCGACTTTGGCGACCCTTGTTGTCTTCAAAGGCCTAACACTAATCCTTCTTTTTTCTTTATCTATGTTAAGCTTACCCAAAACCATCGAGAATAATTTTCCATCTTTGCTATAAACATTCTCCCCTGCTTCGAATTCCTCCTCTACAGCCAATTCCTCTCCCGGATAAACAACTCTCCCTGAATTTTCTTTCACATAAAACACCTTTAAAAAGAAGCGAGCTATAATTTATTGAGCAGTAGGAAAGTTATTTAAAGCGATTGGAATTGGAGGCAACCATGGTCCTGGAATCGATTGTAAGGGTAAAGTTTTTGCAAAGGCATCCTAGCACAATGTTTTTCGTAGCGTTCCTTGTTTCCACTGCAAGCATGTGGCTTAGCTATTTTACCTTTCCCGAGGAAAGCAGCATGCTCTCTCTGGCATTTGTTACAATTGCATTAGTGCCTATAATGCACAAGCTGTTTGTGGAAATTGAAAGAGAAGAAATTGTAAGCCTAGAGCCAATTGGTTTCTTCCAAAGGCATTTCTATGTAATTCTAATCTATGCCTTCTTCTTCCTGGGGATTATCGCAAGCTATGCATTCTGGTTTAGTTTTATGCCTGATGAGATGAACGCTAAACTGTTTGCTGCCCAAAATTCAGAACTTTCTAAGATAGGAGAACTAAAAGAAAATATAACCACAACAGGTAGAATCGTAACAACAGCAGAGAGCTGCACAACATTTAAGTGCATCTTCAAATTAATTTTTTACAATAATTTAAGCGTGCTGTTTTGGGCGTTTTTATTTTCTTTTATATACGGAGCTGGAGCAATCTTTCTTATTGGTTGGAACGCAAGCATACTTGGAACGTTTATTGGCCAAGAACTCAGTGCTTTAGGGATAGTAGCAAAAAAAGCACCGCATCTAGTCGGAAAGGTAATTGCCACTCCTCTCGGTTTTCTCCCGCATGGAATTCCAGAAGCAATAGGTTACTTTGTCGGAGCAATAGCCGGAGCAATAATATCTGTTGCTATTGCACAGAACAAATACGGCACATATGAATTCGAAGTAATAACTCGAGATGCGTTAGTGTTGTTGTTCTTTGCAGTACTTTCTCTATTTATAGGGGCTGTTATTGAAGCATACCTCCTAATAGGACAGGAATTTAAGGCAACTATAATTTCAGTGGCGTATATCTTTTTACTAGCCGGCTTGGTTATAGTTTTCAGAAGAAAAACTCGAACATAATAATTATCTCTTCTTTCTCCTTGAAGATTTTCTCTTTTTTCCTTTATTTCTTTTCGATTGTTTTTCCTTCTTTAATTCCTCCACTGCCTCTTTAACCCATTCCTTAAGAATCTTCTTGTATTCCATTACTAGCTCTGGCGATATACTCTGCGAAGAAACCGTCTGGAATTTTTCCATTTTAGGTGTAAATATATTTCCAATCCCTTCCGCAAGCTTTGAAACTTCTAATGGGAAAAACAACTTTGTGCTTTTGCCTTTGGCCAATTCCTCCAAGGCGCGAATGTAATAGTAAGCTATTGCTTTATCTGAGAGTTTTGATGCTGCTTCTCCAATAGCTCCGACCTCATACTTATGAGCATCTGCCTTATGGATTCTTGCTAACTTTTGCTTTACTGCTGCTCTTTCCGCATGCATTGCTTCGAGAACCTCTCTCGGAATATCTACATCCTTTATCTCAACAGATTCGACCTCAACGCCCCATTCCTTAGACGCCTCTGCAAGTTGTTCTTTTAGCTTTGCGTTTATTGCCTCGATATTTGCAATAACCTCTGGCAATTCCATATTGCCTATAACATCACGCAACGCTGCAATAACCATAGTTTCCATTGCTTTCTCATAGTCGCGGACTGCTACTACTGAATTTATGACTGATTGCGGGTCAGATTTAACATGCATATAGATGACTGCATCAACCCTTAATTCAATCTGATCCTTCGTAATAACGTCCTGCTTAGGCACATCAATTGTTTTGGTACGCAAATCAACAAGGACATAATTTTCTATCGGCCTAATTACAAAACACCAACCTGGGCCGCCAACTCTATTAACGCGGCCGAATCTAAAAATCACAGCCCTTTCATATTCTTTCAGCCTAATGAGGTAATCAAACCTCACAATAGAATATACAAAAACTATAGCTGCCAAAATCAGCAACCAATACCAGTTGTTTGCTAAATACTCTAAGTTAAGCAATGCTAAAACAACTATTCCAATAATTGCAAATAAGACAATTACAAATACTGCCAACCTAATAGAACGTTCTTCCATCAGAAAAAATGAAGTGCAAATTTGTTAATAAAATTATCCTTGAAGCGAAAATTATACAAAGCATTAAAATTAAATAGAAAATTATAACTAAAACTAATAGTGAGAGAATGGAACAAACAAGAAAAAAGAAAAAGCTTCTTGTTCTCTGCATAGACAGAGATGACGACATAGGCAAAAAAACAAATATACGAGGCCCTATTATTGGAAGGAAGGCAAACCTTGAAGCAGCAACAAAATTAATATTAGCGGATCCTGGAGAGAGTGATGCAAACTGCATCTTTGCAGCGGTAAAAACTTACGATGAATTGAAAAGGAATTTTAAGGTTGAAATTGCAACTCTGACAGGGCATAGCAAGCATGGCCTAAAGGCGGATGAGGAAATAAACAAGCAGTTAGAAAAGGTATTAAAGAAATTTAACGCAAAAGATTTCGTGCTTGTTACTGATGGCAAGGAAGATGAACAGGTAATTCCATTA
>JAGHAR010000021.1 GCA_021161405.1 Candidatus Iainarchaeum sp. | reverse complement strand
ATATTGACTTACTCCTCTTAAATTTCTTTGATGAAACTTTCTTCTTAAGAAAGTTTCTTTGGCAAAAGGTTGATCAAATGTGCTACATTCGCTTCGCGAAGTAGCACTTCGTCGATTTGTAGTAACTCGTAGACGGAAATTTCTCTGAGAATTAGCATTTAAAATTTTAATCCCGGACTGGAAGGCACTCGCCTTTTGGAAGTAAATCACCCTGCATAGAATTTCTTTTTTTCGAAATTCTTTTAAATTACTTTGTTTTGGTTTTCCCAACTGAAGTGCAATTTAAATTAATTTTTGCAGCTCTTTTTCTCTATGGAATTTGCTGAATTGGCGGAATTTTTTGAGAAATTGGAAAAGGAAAGCTCGAGGCTTAAAATGATGTCTCTGCTTGCAGAGCTACTCAGAAAAGCAAGCACAAAGGAGGTAAATATTGTTGTTTACCTCTGCCAAGGTAAGCTTGCTCCAGAATACAAGCAACTCGAATTCGGTTTAGGTGAGAAGTTTGTTGTTGAAGCAATCGCGCGTGTTAGCGGCTATCCAAAGCAGAAGGTCGAGGAGAAATATAAAAAATTGGGAGACCTTGGCTTAGTTGCTCAAGAATTTGTTAAAGATAAAAAGCAGCTGAGCTTGTTTAGGGAAAAGCTCTCCGTTGAGAAGGTTTATGAAAATTTCCTAAAGATTGCAAAAGCTTCCGGTATTAGATCGCAGGAATTAAAGATTAAATTGCTTGCGGAATTGCTCAATAGTGCAGAGCCGTTGGAAGCGAGATATATTGTTAGAATTCCGTTAGAGGAGTTGCGCCTTGGCATAGGTGATCCAACAATTATGGATGCATTGGCTTTGATTTATCTGGAGGAATTTAAAAAGATAGAAAAGGAGAAGATCGCTTCAATGGAAGAACATCAGATTAGAATGCTTCTTAGAGAGAGAATAGAAGCAAAGTATAATGTACATCCTGATTTAGGCGAACTTGCACAAATGCTGAAGAAGAAAGGCTTAGAAGGGCTTAAAGAAATTAAGATTGAGATAGGTGTGCCTATAAGGCCCACACTAGCCGAGAGATTACCGAGTGCGGAAGAAATTATAAAGAAATTGGGAAAGTGTGCTGTGGAAGCAAAGTATGATGGTTTTCGTTTGCAGTGCCATAAATCTAAGGATAAGGTATTTATATTTTCGCGCAGGCAGGAAAATGTTACGCATATGTTTCCGGAAATTGTTGAAGCGATCAAGAAACAGATTAAGGCGGATGAGGCCATATTTGAAGGGGAAGCTCTGGCTGTGAATGAAGCCACAGGAGAATTTTTCCCCTTCCAGATTACAATCCAAAGAAAGCGAAAGTATGAAATTGAAAAACTATCTAAGGAGCTTCCGCTAAAACTTTTCGTCTTTGATGTGATGTATCTAAACGGTAAGAATTTAATGGAAAAACCATTCAGGGAGAGAAGAAAAATTTTGGAAGGAATTATTAAGAAAGGAAAGGTAATTGAACTAACGGAACAGATCATAACCTCTGATGCAAAGAAGCTTGAGGACTACTTCAATGAGTGTGTTGAAAAAGGCCTCGAAGGAATTATTGCAAAGGATTTAGATGCTAAATATATTGCTGGTGCTAGAAAATTCGCTTGGATAAAATTAAAGCGAAGCTATAAGGGAGAACTCACAGATACTTTGGATTTGGTTATTGTTGGCTACTTTACAGGCAGAGGTGCAAGAGCAAAATTCGGCTTAGGAGCATTGTTGGCTGCGTGCTACAACCCAGACAAGGATGAATTCGAGACTATAGCAAAGATAGGTTCCGGAATGACAGAAGAAAAAATGGTTGAATTAGAAAAAATGTTAAGCAAGATTAAAGTTGATAAAAAACCAGCCAGGGTTTTTGCAAAGATTAAGCCAGATTTTTGGGTTGAGCCGAAATATGTTGTTGAGGTTATGGCAGATGAAATTACTAAAAGCCCAACGCACAGCTGCGCTTCCCGTGACATTGGTTATGGCTTAGCTTTACGCTTCCCGAGAATGGTTAAATTAAGGACTGATCGCTCTGCGGAGGAGGCAACAACTGTTCACGAAATTATTGAGCTGTTCGAGCAACAGCACAAAATAAAAACAGAACCAACAGAAAAAACTAAAGAAGCAGCAACTAATGGGGTGAGCAAAAATGAAGATAAATAGTTTTCTGAAGAAACACAAACTGCAGGAAGGCGATATTGTAGAGTTATGGAAAGATTCCGAAAAATTTAAAGGAACGATACTGCCAAGCGAAGGCCAAATCTTAAACCTAAAGCTTTCCAATGGTTACAACGCTGGCTTTAAAATTTCAAACATTAAAAAGATTAAGAAGCTCGGTAAAGGTTTGAGGCCAAGAAAGCCAAAGGCAAGGAAATTAAGACAGAGAAAAGATTTGCCTACGATTTCCATACTGCATACAGGCGGAACTATTGCCTCAAGGGTTGATTACCGCACAGGAGCTGTAATTACAAGCTTCGAGCCGGAGGATCTGCTTTCAATGTTTCCCCAGCTCGGGGAAATTGCTAACTACAATTCAAAGCTAATCAGCAACATGTTTAGCGAGGATATGCGCTTTAGGCATTACACTCTAATCGCAAATGCGATTGCAAGGGAATTGAAGAAGGATATTGAGGGAATTATAATAGCTCACGGCACAGATACTATGCATTATAGCTCAGCAGCTTTGGCTTTTGCATTAGAGGATTTGCCTTTGCCTGTGTTGCTTGTTGGGGCCCAAAGAAGTTCTGATCGCGGCTCAAGTGATGCAATGATGAATCTAAGCTGTGCAGCAAATTTTATTGCAAATAGTGAATTTGCAGGAGTTGCAATCTGTATGCATAGTTCAACAAGCGATGATTATTGCAGCATACTGCCTGCATGTAAAACAAGAAAGATGCACACCTCAAGGAGAGATGCGTTCAAAGCAATAAACGCAAGGGAAATTGCAAGGGTTTATTATAAAACCAACAAGATTGAATTTATTGCAAAGGAATTTATGCGCAAAGATAAAAAAAGGAAATTAAAATTGAGGGATAGATTTGAGGAAAAGGTTGCACTACTCAAAATTCATCCCAATCTAATGCCAGAGCAGATAGCTTTTTTTAGGGAGCGCAAGTATAAAGGATTGATAATAGAAGGTACAGGCCTCGGCCATGCCCCTATAAATGTGACAAACGAATTTAACAAAATTCACAGAAGAATATTCGCTGAACTAAAGAAATTAGTAGAGGATGGCTGTGTAGTTGGGATGACTTCTCAGTGTTTGTTTGGCCGTGTAAATATGAATGTTTACAGCACAGGCAGGGATTTACAGTCGATAGGTGTAATTCCATGCGAGGACATGCTTCCAGAGGTCGCATTGGTTAAGCTTTCATGGCTTCTCGGTAATTTTAACAAAGAAAAAGCAAGGGAATTGCTTAATAAAAATTTAAGAGGCGAGATAAGCAGCAGAACTTCGCTGTATTATTATCCTTGGTGATTGTATGAGCGAGCAAAGCAATGCGAGGTTAATTGCTCCGAGGATTACTGTACTTGTAACTTCAGTTGATAAACAAGGGAATGTGAATGCTGCTCCTTACAGCTGGATAATGCCAATTAGTTTTAAACCAGCGATGCTTTGTGTAGCTATTCAAAAGCGAAATACTAGAACGCTGAAAAATATAAAGGCAACTAAAGAGTTTGTTGTGAATATCGTTGAAAAGAAATTCGCAAAGCAAGCTGTTAACTGTGCAAAGTGTTTTGAATGGAACGAGGATAAACTAGCTAGAGAGAATCTAGCCAAAGAGAATTCTGAAAAAGTTTCTGTGCCAAGAGTTGCGGAGGCAAGCATTGCTTTGGAGTGTAAGCTTGTAGAAATTATTGAACCAAAGAAAGCAGATCATTATTTAGTCACAGCTGAAATTGTAAATTCAGTTAAAAAGAAAGAAATTGATAAGCTGGATGTAATTATGCATTATTCTGGAAATCTGTTTTGCATTCCAGGGGAGAAATTAATATTGGAGGAATAGCATGGGCATTGACTATAAAGCTGTTGGCCTCAAATGCGGCCTAGAATGCCATCAACAGCTTGATACAAAAAAATTGTTTTGCAGCTGTCCATCCATCCTTACAAACAAAAATGCAGAGCAAAAGGTACGCAGATATCTATTTGCTGCTGCCTCCGAGCTTGGAGAATTTGACAGAGCAGCATTGCAAGCAGTGCAGCGCGGCTTAAGCTACGAGTACGAATATTTCGATGAATCATGCTGCCTTGTTGAGCTGGATGAGGAACCTCCACATACTTTGAATAAAGAAGCATTAAAAGTTGCTCTGCAGGTTGCAATGATGCTTAATTCCACAATTGTTGATAAGCTTATTGTTATGCGTAAGATAGTGGTAGATGGAAGCAATGTAAGCGCTTTTCAGAGAACATTGCTGATTGCAAAGGGCGGCTACCTTGAAGTAAATAATAAGAGAATAGGTATCCAAACAGTTGTCCTTGAGGAAGATGCTGCAAGACCTTCTGCAAAAACAGAAAAAAGCATAATCTATAAACTTGATCGCTTGGGCGTGCCTTTAATTGAGATAGCAACAGCTCCAGACATTACAACTCCAAGCGAGGCGAAGATTGTAGCCCTAAAAATCGGAGAAGTGCTTAGAAGAACGTGCAAGGCAAAGCGCGGCTTGGGAACAATAAGACAGGATCTAAACATTTCCATTGCTAATGGCGCAAGGGTTGAGATAAAAGGCGTACAAGATTTACAAATAATGGACAAAGTTGTTGAATACGAAGTGCAAAGACAGCTTGCTTTAATCGAGATTAAGGAAATCTTAAACAAGAAATCTAATGTTAAATTAATTAAGGAAGAATTTGTGGATATAACTCCTTTGCTTTCCGATTCTAATTCCAATTTAATCAAGAAGAACATAGCAAAGGGCAACAGAATCTTTGCCTTGCCTTTGCCGGGTTTTAGTGGAATTCTCGGCAAAGAATTGCAGCCAGGAAGACGCTTCGGCACAGAGCTAGCTGATTATGTAAGGGCTTACACCAATCTTCAGGGGATAATTCATTCTGACGAGTTGCCTGGCTACGGCATTAGCGAGGCAGAGAAAAATGCGATATTTTCCAAGCTAAGAATTGATAAATCCAAGGATGCTTTTGTTGTTGTTATTGGCAGAGAAGCAAAGGCAAAACAAGCCCTAAAAATTGTTTTGGAGAGATGCAGAACCGCTTTTATCAAAGTGCCAGAAGAAACGAGAAATGCATTGGAGGATGGAACAAGCAGCTTCTCCAGGCCATTGCCTGGCTCAGCCAGAATGTATCCCGAAACAGATATCCCAACAATTGAAATTGATGAGAAGCTTTTGAAAGAATTAAAAAAGAATCTGCCAAAAACAGTTGAGGAGCGCGTCCAGCTGTATAGAAAGCACGGCCTAAGTGAGAAACTAACAAACCAGATGAAGCTAAGCAACTACGCTTGCTTCTTCGAAGAATTACTCGAGGAAGGATTTAACGCTACTACTGCAGCCACTTTACTCTTGGATGTTCTGCCTGCACTGAAAAGGAAGGGCATAGCTGAGCCGAGCAAAGATGAAATTAAGGAATTGCTGATTGCTGAGCAGAAAGGCAAAATTGAGAAAAGCAGCTTCGCGGAAATAATTGAAGAGGCACAAAAGATTGGAATTAGCAATGCGATAAAGAAATATGAAATTTCAAAAAGGCCAAAAGAATTCGAGAATATTAT
>JAGHAR010000050.1 GCA_021161405.1 Candidatus Iainarchaeum sp. | reverse complement strand
GTATAAATTAAAAGTAGCGAAAATGGCTGTATTTTAGCATCTTTTGCACCTTGGTTTAGGCAAAGGACGTTATCTAATTCAATACTCGCAAAAATTTTGGATTTTCAATTATGTATAATTGAGGGAAAAACGGGGAATGGAAAAATAATTTAAATATGTTACGCCATATATCCATTAGCAAAAACTGTTTTGTTAGCATAGCATGTGCCCCGGTAGCTCAGCAGGTAGAGCGCCCGGCTGTTAACCGGTAGGTCGGAGGTTCAAGTCCTCCCCGGGGCGCTCCTATGGAAAAATTTTTTCAACTATATAATTTCGTGCCTTTCTTAGAGAATGCCAAAAACTAATCCAAAATGGGGATAGATAGTGCATGTACTTTTCCCTTAATTCCGGGGGAAGCTGTTCATGTAGGAGCTGTTTTGCCCTTCTTACAAACCATTTTTTCATCTGTGGTCTTAAATCTGAACAGCTAAGAACAAATCTTGAAACCAAATAGGGAGGAGAGCCCTGGATACGTAACGGTAGAACCCCGCTCTTTAGTCTGGATGGTAAACTCATATGTCCTCTATGGACGCGCTTCTCTTTTGCTAAAAACAAAGGTGGAAAAACATCGATATAGTAGACCTTATCTCCACGAATTGCAAAATTTCCTGAATTTATATCGATTGTTGCAGTCAACTTATGGTTAGCTCTTGTAAAGCTATGAAGCAACATTCTCAAAGTTTGTTCAAATGCCTTCTTAACTTCTTCTTCAGATCCCGAACTGAGGATAGTACTAAGAAATTCGCTTTCCGCAAACAGAGGCTGCTCGATTACTATTCTTACCCCTTTTGCTTCTTGCTCCAAATGGAATACTGTCTCCGGAACATTTACCCCAATAGAACGCAAATATGCGATATATTCCTCTGCCAAAGCAACATGCCTTTTCGCCTCTTCCTTAGAAACAATTCCATATACCGGCTTGAAAAACCTTTTTCCTTCGACACGCACACGATCGTGCAAAACAAAACCTGTTCTCTTCTTCCTTTTTGGCCGAGGTTTACGGAAAGACATAATAAATCAACAGCTGGCTCTTTATATTGGTTTCGGTAGAAGAAAAATTTATATATATGGGGCAAACAATTTTAATTTAACAAGCCGGGGTGGCGGAGTGGCTTAACGCGACGGCCTGCTAAGCCGTTGCCCCTTATGGGGCACGCGAGTTCGAATCTCGCCCCCGGCGCTTCTTCTACTGCCCCTAACCCTTTTAAGCTCTATATAAAAAAGATAATATAATTCAAAGTAAAGCTACACAAAGAAGAATAGCAAAAAAGTACGATGTTATTGACACAGCACTCGAACCAAAATAATTACCTTTTCGCCTCTAATTCATGGTATATTGATCTAATAGCAACAGCAGCATCACTTGCGGCAACGACAATTTGTTTAAATAGGTTGTTGGTTACGTCTCCAGCCGCATATACTTTCTTCTCAGAGGTTCGCTTTGTTTCATCCACAACAATATAGCCGCTTTTATCTAGCTTTAGATTTAGCTGCTTAGCCAATTCGTTGTTGGGCTTGGAGCCTATCTCTGCAAACAAGCCGCTTAGCTTTAATGTCTGGCCATTGCTTAGTTTTACAGCATGCAGCAATTTATCGCCAATTAATTCAACAACATTTGCATTAAAAATTACCTTTATTTTTTTATTCTTCTCCACTGCTTCAATCCATTTCGGCTCCGGCCTGAAAAATTTTTCTCTGCGGTAGATTATATATACTTTCTTTGCATGCTGCGCAAGTAGTAAGGCTGAAGTTAATGCAGAATTTCCTCCGCCAACAACCCCCACTATTTTGTCTTTGTAAAGGGTAGCATCACAGCTAGCACAATAGCTTAGGCCCTTGCCTATAAATTTTTTCTCGTTTTTTAATCCAAGCGTTCTGCGTCCCGCACCAGTAGCAAGGAGTAAATATTCGGAATAAAAAATTCCTGAGTTTGTTTTAACTTCAAATAAAGAATCCTTTTTCTTAATTTCCATCACTTTATCAAAAAGAATCTCCGCTTCTTCTTTTAGGGCATGTTTGTAAATCTTTTGCATTAAATCTATTCCAGAAATTTCGCTGAAGCCGGGATAGTTGCAGATTTTATAGGCAGTGGATGCCAAGCCAAAATCGAAGCCGATAGTTAAAGCGTTAATTTTATAGCGTGCAGCATATATGCTTGCGGTTAATCCCGCAGCACCGCAGCCTACAATAATTAACTCATATTTGTTTTCTTTTTCCGAAGCCATATAGTTTACACTCTCCGAAATCTTTTTTAAATCAAACAGAAAATTATTATAATAGCAAGCAAATGCTAATCAGTGCGCGGGTAGGGAAGTGGTCAAACCCGCCAGACTCAAGATCTGGTCGCTTAGTGCGTTCGGCGGTTCGAATCCGCCCCCGCGCATATAAATAAATTCGAATTATCCTATGCTCTTTAACAGCTCTGCCGATGGAACTACCTCTTCTCTGCTACATTCAGGAACATAGCTAGTGGTTACACTGTGCTTTACAGCAAAATTTGGTCCGATATAAACAGAGTCTGTAATCAAACTTATGCCGAGTTCGTTATCAATGCACGTGTTTACATCAACATACAATTCGTTAAAATCTTCAGACAGAATTTTTGTTAGCTTTTCGTAGTTTGGTTTTAGGTTAAATAACGAGCATTCTCTGTTGTTTATTTTTGTGGTTTTCATCTTTTTTATGAAAAACAAATCCTCTATTTTGATATCCGTGTTGGTATCCGTCCGCTTCTGTTTGAGAAATTCCAAAATTTGTTTGTCTGCAGATGTAAAAAGAGTATTAATTGCATTGTCAAATTCTTTTTGTTGTTCTTTGTCTGCCTTTATGCAAGAAGAATTTCCATCAAGAGTGTAACAGACAACGAGGTTATTATCCCATCTGTAAAGCACAAGGTTTCCAAAAGGAGTTTCGCGGAGAATTTTTATATTATTTTTGTTTTTGAAAAAATAAGCCCTGGCTTCAATCGGCTCCATTGCTTTTATGCCAGAATTGAGCATTTGCAGTTTTTCCACACTCTTCAATTTGAAGCTCTCTTTGCTAAGCAGAACGCTAATCTTGTTACTAAGTTCCTTAAAGAGCTTAGCATCGTTTGCGCTTTGTGCTGGCTTTTGAATGCATCCGGAGAACAACAAAACAATAAACAATATGCAACCGAATACAACAATTCTCTTCTTCAATTGCTCACCTCTTTGCTAATAATGTCCTTCAATTTCCTAATAAACCTATGCATATCGCTCACAATAACATCGCCAATCCTTGCGCTTACCCTTCTATGGAGATAATTCACTATTTTAGAGAGTATCTTATTGCCCAGAAATTTTGCAAACGGCCCAGGCATGAAATTTATCTCAATAATAGCATAATCCTCTCCATAACGGATAAAATCAACAGCACAAATGTCAGCATCAAACAAACGAGCAGCTCTCAAAGCAATATTTTCCATTAGCGGAGGTATTTCAACAAGCTCTGCTTTAGCTCCTCTTGAAACATTTGCCCTGAAATCCACTCTTGGAGAGGTGCGCTTTGCAGCTATAACCTCTTCGCCAATTACGTAACATCTTATATCCTCTCGTGATTTGCTATATTGCTGGGCTGAAATTACATCCTGGAAGAGGTTTACAGTATCGAGTATGCTTTTTAGCTGTTTTTTATCCCTTACAAGAATTATCCCTTTGCCTGCAGAACCACTAATTAATTTAACAACAACTGGAAAGCCAAACTCCTTCTCAATTATCTTTGCTGAGCTGTCTGCGGCAACAGACAAGCTGGAAGGAATTATTGGCAGTGATGCCTCTGCCAATTTCTTTGTTGTAAAGAATTTGTGATTGAAAACAAGATATGCTCTAAGGTTGAGCGGATTATAGCATTCGAATGACTCTAATGCGAGAAGCAATGCAGATTTGAATTCAAAGTTTTCTGCTGAAAATCTCGGATAACAAACATCGAAGTTAGAAATTGGCTTTCCTTTATATTTTAGCTTAAGCTCGCAATTTCTGATATCTATTGCTAATTTATTAATTGGCGCAAAAACTACTTCATCAAACAAATCCTTCGCTTCATTAATTAATCCTTTTATTGTAGCCCTTTTGTATCTTCTGGATGCCAACAGCAAAAGCTTTAAGCTCATCTTTTCACCCTCTCTAAATAAAACTGGGCTACATTTCTGCGCATATCCTCGCCAAAGGCAGAACTAAACACATCATACTTTAGCTCAACCTTAACACCAGTAACTTTGCCTTCTACAATTTTAACGGTGCCGATTTCAAGATTGCTTGCTTCAAGTGCCTTTATAGCGAGTTCTTTCTCCTCAGCAGATAATTTTACTACCTGTCCGTTTTCTATTGGTTCTAATTGCTTGCCTTTTATTCTGCGCTCTATACAAAAAAATTGCTCTCCTATTACTGCAATTTCTTTCAAATTTTTAGGAGTGAATTCTCTTGCAATAATTAAATCCGGGTTAAGTTTTATGCCGCTTACAAAGCTTACGAATTCCTCTTTGGTTTCGATTATTGCTGTTTGTATCTTCTTTCCCTGAGAAAAGCTTTTGACAAGCAACGGAAAGCACAAATCTTTAGTGTTACTCTCGTTCAGCATCTCTTTATCCGCAACAATTGTTGCATTTGGCACTGGAATGCCGTGCTGTGCCAAATTTATTAGCTGCAAGGCCTCATTGTAATTGAAATAAACAGCATTCGGTTTCATATGAGAATAAATTCCTCGCCTATATAATTCATCCAGAAGCGGTTCCACAAAAGGAAACAGCTCCGCGCCTAAGTTTATAAATACAGCATCTGCTTTTTCCAGAAAAGAGGGGTCTATCTCTGTGTTATGCGGCTTCGAAATTAAGCTAAGCTCTGACAATTTACAGAATTCAGAGTTAAAGCCAGCTTCTTTAAATGCCTTGAGAAATGGCTCTGCATATTTCTCTCTCTTCGCAATTATGTAGCAATTTGCCATATGTTGCATTTTGTATCGCAATTAATGAAGCCATGTTGTATTTAAATTTTTTTGCTTTCTTAAATTCTTGATTTTTTATGAAAACCAGTAATAAGAAAAAGAAAAAAATTATAGGTCTTATTGAGAAGGTAAAAATTATCGGCCAGAAAGGTGAAATTACAAGCTACGCCCTTATAGATACCGGAGCCACTAGAACAAGCGTTGATATTGGATTGGCAGCAAAAGCCGGCTTGGGGCCTGTTGTTGACAGCGTAACTGTGAAAGGAAAAAGCTTGCTCGGCAAAGTAAGAAGGCCTATAGTTGAAGGGATAATCGAAATTAAGGGCAAAAAGATAAAAACAAAGATGAGTTTGGAAGACCGCTCAAACATGGCAACCAAGGTTTTAGTTGGCAGAGATGTAATTCACTCTAATTTTATAGTGGATATCACAAAAACCCACAAAGATCACAAATTGAAAAGCTGGATCAAAAAAATAGAGAAGGAAAGGGGAAACTGAGGATTCTGTTAACTTGGTATTAATGAGAAGGTAGCCAAATGCCATGCAAAATTCTCGTAATGAGTAACAAAGGCGGAGTGGGAAAAACAACAATAGCTGTTAACCTAGCTTATTCGCTTTCAGAAGAAGATTATAAAGTAGGTTTATTGGATGTGGACATACATAGTCCAAATGCCCCAGAAATGTTAGGGTTGAAGAATAAAAGAGTAGAAGTAAGAAATGGAAAAATAATACCCGTAAAATTTAACAATAACTTGTATATTATGTCAATTGCATTC
>JAGHAR010000139.1 GCA_021161405.1 Candidatus Iainarchaeum sp. | reverse complement strand
TCAAAATTCTAAAGAACAAAGAACTTAGAGAAATAAGCACCGAAGAATTGGAAAATTATCTAAACGAAGCATGAGCAGAGCTGAAAAAAGAAAAAGCTCAAATTGCTTCCGGAACAAGGCCAGAGAACCCTGGCAGAATAAGAACTTTGAGGAGATACATCGCAAGAATATTGACAATACTAAACGAAAGAAAGGAGGTGCATACATAGTATGGAAGAAATATGCCCAAAATGCGGTCTGCCAAAGAACCTATGTGTATGTCAGGAAATAGCAAAGGAGGAAATGAAGATAAGAGTAAGGGTTGACAGGAGAAGATTTGGAAAGGTGGTAACAATGATAAGCGGTTTTAGTGAAGATATCGACAAGAAAGAACTCCTAAAAAAAATGAAAAGACACTTCGCATGCGGTGGAACCATTCAGGGAGATATGATAATACTTCAGGGAGACCATAGAGCAAACATAAAGGAATTTTTAGTCAAAGAAGGTTTCAAGGAGGAATCCATAGATGTTTAGAGGGAAGAACTATACAATAACCAGCAAAAACATATTAGCGCATGAGCTAATAGGCCTAAAAACGAAAGTTATAGAATCTACGGACCAATCAAGGAAAGGAATTAGCGGAAAGATAGTTGATGAAACAAGAAACACGATAGTAATTGAAACAAGAAAAGGGTTAAAGGTACTGCCAAAAGAGGAATGCGTCTTTGAAATAGATCTAAAGGATGAGAAGGTTATAATCAACGGAAAATTAATAAAGGCAAGGCCAGAAGATAGGATAAAGAATTTCTGGAGGGTGAAAAATGCAGTGCAATGATCCTAAATGTCCGCACCACGGCAACATAAAAGTGCGAGGAATGATTCTTAGAGGAGTAGTTACCAGTGCAAAACCAGAAAAGACGGTAGTTGTAGAAAGAGAAATCCTAATAAAAATACCAAAATACGAGAGATACAAAAAAGTAAGATCAAAACTATACGCACACAATCCACCATGCATAAACGCGAAAGAAGGCGACATCGTTGAAATAGGAGAAACACGCAGATTGAGCAAGACAAAAAGTTTTGTAGTGCTTAGAGTTATCGGCCACAAGGAAGAAATCGAAGAAGCAGTACCAGAGGAAATACTAAAGGAAGAAACAAGCAAAGAGGAAGGCAAGAAAGCTGAAAAAACGAAAAAAGAAGCTACAGAAGAAAAAGCCAAAAAAGAAAAAAAATTAGAAGGGGGCAAGAAAAATGAAAGCAATTAGTGCAAAGCCGACAAGGACGCTCACACAGAAAACAAGATGTGTGTGCGCGGACAATAGCGGTGCAAAAGAAGTTGAAATAATTTCTGTTATAGGTTACAGAGGCAGAAAAAGAGCAAATCCAAAGGCAGGAATAGCAGATTTAGTAGTTGTTGTTGTAAAGAAGGGAAAGCCCCAAATAAGGAAAAAAGTAGAGAGAGCAGTAATAATAAGGACAAAGAAAGAATTCAGAAGAGCAAACGGATTAAGAGTAAAATTTGAAGATAATGCAGTTGCATTGGTTGATGAAAATGGCCTACCAAAAGGTTCTGAAATAAAGGGACCTATAGCGAAGGAGGCGGCAGAAAGATGGCCTAAGTTAGCAGGCATAGCCCAGTATGTAGTGTAGGTGAGAAGATGGGTAAAAAAAGAAGCTCAAAACCAAGAAAGCAGAGAAAGGCAGTAATAGAAGCGCCTCTGCACAAAAGACAGAAGCTAATGCATGCAAATTTAAGCAAAGAGCTGCGTAAAGAGCTTGGCAAAAGGTCGTTCGGAGTTAGAAAAGGAGATAAAGTGAAAATAATGCGCGGAACATATAAAGGAAAAGAAGGAAAAATAACCGCAGTAGATTTGAAAAAAAGGAAAATCTTCATAGAGGGAATAGTAAGAAAGAAGGTTGATGGAAGAGAAATTCCTGTTGGAATAGACCCCTCAAACGTTCAGATAATAGAGCTCGAAAGAAGTGATGAAAAACGCTTTAAGAGGTTAAAATTAAAGGTCAAGAAAGTTGAGAAAAAGAAAGTTGCGAGAAAAGAAACTGAAAAGAAGATTCAAAAGAAAGAGAAGAAAAAAGCAAAGAAAAAGAGCAAAAGAAAATCTCCCAATGAGGAGAGAAAGAAGAGGTGATTAAATGTCTAGGCAGGGCGGAACATTGCAGATGAAAAGGCTAAATGCACCAAAAGTTCAAAAGATACAAAGGAAAGAAGCAACTTGGATAGTGAAGCAACGCGGTGCTCATCCAAAGCAGCAATCCATAGCTATAGCTGTTGTTTTGCGGGATTATTTAGGAATTGTTGATAATATGCGAGAGGCAAAGTTTGTGCTGAATAACGGAGAGATTCTCGTAAATGGAAAAGTAGTAAAAGACCATAAAAGAGCTGTCGGCCTCTTTGATATCGTTGAAATTCCCAAGCTAAAGAAAAAATATGCAGTTTTACTTGATCATAAGGGAAGGCTTGAACTTAAAGAAATCGATTACAAAGAAGGCAATAAGAGAATTTTAAGAATTGAGATAAAAAAAGCAGTTAAAGGGAATAAGATCCAGCTTACAACATCCAGTGGGGAAACCTTTCTATTGGACAAAACAAAGCTAAAACCCTTTGATTCGATAGTGGTGGAAAATAACAAAATAGTGAAAGAATTACCGCTAACAAAAGGAGCCACCATATATGTAGTCGCTGGTGCAAGGGTAAGTAATGTGGGGGAAGTTTTGGAGATTCAGGAAGGAAGCACAAGGAGAGAAAAAAGCATAAAGGTTAAGGCGAATAATAACCAAGAATTTGAAACCGTTGCTAGAAATGTTGTTGTAGTGGGAGAAAAAGGAAAAATAGAGCTAAAGTATTTGGAAAAAGCAATTAAGCAGAAGTGATGAAAATGGAGGGAAAGAATAAAAACACAGGAAACGTGATGCGCGAGATAAGGATAGAAAAAGTAGTTGTAAATATGGGCGTGGGCCAAACTGGAGAAGAACTCGAAAAAGCAAAAAAGATACTCCAAAGCATTACAGGAATGAAACCAGCAGAGACAAGCGCCAAGGTTAGGCAGCCAGCATGGGGAATACGACCCGGCCTAAAAATCGGGGCAAAAGTTACTCTGAGAGGAGAAAAAGCCATAGAGTTCCTAAAAAGAGCTTTGATAGCAAAGGAAGGGAAACTCTCAAAAAATTGCTTCGATAATGAAGGGAATTTCTCATTTGGAATAAGAGAACACATAGAATTGCCAGACACCAAGTACGATCCAAACCTAGGCATTAGAGGTTTTGACATTTGTGTATCTTTAGAAAGAAAAGGATTCCGAATAAAGAGGAGAAAAAAAGCAAAAAGAAGAATACCAAAACGACATCGCATCTCAAAAGAAGAAGCAATTGAATTTGTAAAAAATGTTTTAGGGGTGAAAATGGAATGAGCGACAAGAAAACATTGAAGGAAATTAAGAAGGAGAGAAGGTGCAGAAGATGCGGCAACAATAAAGGCCTAATAAGGAAGTACAATCTCATGCTCTGCTTTAGGTGCTTTAAAGAAATTGCAGAAAAGATGGGGTTCAGAAAGTATGACTGAGGTGGAAACATGGGCATAGATACAATAGCAAATGCATTAATACACATAAAAAATTCAGATCTTGCGAACAAGAAAGAATGCATTATAAATACAGCTCCAAAAATGCTGGCTGAAATTCTAAAGATAATGAAAAAACTCAATTACATCGACAACTTTGAGATAATAGAGGAAGGAAACAAGAAGATCTATAAAGTTAAATTGGCAGGCAAAATAAATGAATGCAAAGCAATAAAGCCGCGCTACGCTGTTAAGAAAGATGAATTCGAAAAATATGAGAAAAGATATTTGCCTGCAAGAGATATTGGAACAATTATTGTAAGCACATCACAAGGGCTGATGACCCATCGCGAAGCAAAAGAGAAAGGAATTGGAGGAAGACTGATAGCTTACATCTATTAGGTGAGAATATGGCAAAAAAGAAGGTTATCGAAATTTCTGTTCCAGAAGGAATCACCGCGCGTATGGAAGGGAATAAACTAACTATGAGTGGAAACTCAAAGGAAATTACAAAACAATTTAAAATCAATTTGATAGACATAAAAATAGAAGATAGCAAAATTATTCTAGAAGCGAAAAATACAAACAGAAAAATAATTGCTCTCTTAAATACATATGCTGCGCACATCAATAACATGATTACCGGATTGAAAAAGGGTTTCTATTATAAGTTAGCTATTGTGCATTCCCATTTTCCGATGAAGGTTTCTGTACAAGGAGATGTGGTAGAGATAAACAACTTCTGCGGAGAAAAAACACCAAGATATGCAAAAATTTTACCAAATGCAACCGTTGAAGTCAAAGGAAAAGAGATTATAGTTAAAAGCCACGATAAGGAGGCAGCAGCTCAAACAGCAGCAAACCTCGAAAATGCAACAAAGGTAAGGGGAAAAGATGAAAGAAGGTTTCAAGATGGAATTTATATAGTTGAAAAGGGAGTTGTTGAGGAAGGAGGAAATAAAGATGAGCAGAAGTAAAACAACAAAGAGTGGAAAGAAGAAAAGCGAACAGAAGGCAAAGTTGCCGGAAACAGAAGCCAAGAAACTAAAGAAGCTTATAAAGAAATTGAAAAAAAAGAAACCAGTATTTAGAGGAAGATTCGGCAAAAAACAGATAAGGAGAAAAAGTAAAGAAAAGTGGGACAAATGGAGAAGGCCGCGCGGTTTAGATATTAGATTTTATAAAGAAGACGGGGCTGTCGTAGATATAGGATATAGAAATCCAAAAAAAATTCGCGGTTTGCATCCTTCCGGCTTTGAGGAAGTAGTAATACACAATGAAAAAGAAATGCTCGGCTTAGATCCGAAGAAACACGCAATAAAGATAGGCAGAACAATTGGCAAGAGGAAAAAAGAAGTGCTTGTTTCTAAAGCAACAGCAAAGGGGTTTAAGGTGTTAAATCCGTAATGGAGAAGGGAGGAGCAATAATGAAGGTCGAAAAGGTAAAAACAATTGCAGCGGAATTACTTAACACAGGCAAGACGAAGATATGGATAGATCCAAAAAGCATAGAAGATGTAAAAGAGGCCCTAACAAGGGAGGATGTCAAAGAACTTATAAAGAAAGGTATTGTGAAGAAAAGAAAAGAGAACGAACAAAGCAGGGCAAGAGCAAGAAAACTTCTAGAAAAGAAAAAGAAAGGAAGGAAAAAAGGGCCTGGCAAGAGAAAAGGGAAAAGAACCGCAAGAGCAAAGAAAAAGAAGCAGCACATAGCAAATGTAAGAGCGCAGAGAAGTTTGTTAAGGAAGATTAAAAAGGAGAATCCTAAACTTTTGGAAAAAGTTGGTGGTTATAGACAACTGTACAGAAAAATAAAAGGTGGTTTTTTCAGGGGTAAAAGGCAAATAGAAGCTCTGCTAAAGAAGGGTGAATAGTATGGCAAGAAAAGCAACCTATAGGGTAAAATTCAGGAGAAGAAGGGAAGGAAAGACGAACTATGCAAAAAGGCTAAAGCTGCTTAAATCAAGGAAACCGAGGTTTGTGGTTAGAACAACAAACAGATATGTGATAGTGCAGGTGATAGAAACGCAAAACGGAAAGGATAGAACGATAAGTCATGCAAACAGCAAAGAGCTATGGAAGATTGGCTTTCCAGGAAAAAGAAATACACCAAGTGCGTATCTAACAGCATTAAAGTGCGCTAAAGAAGCCATAGAGAAAGGAGTTAAAGAGGCAATTTTAGACATCGGTTTGGCTACTCCTGTACACAAAGGAGTAGTATTTGCAGCCCTCAAAGGAGCACTCGATGCTGGCTTGGATATACCATTTAGCGAGGAAGCTATTCCAACAGAAGACAGAATTTCTGGGAAGCATATAGAGGATTATGCCAACTCTCTAACAGATGAAAAATTTGAAAAGATATTTTCAGAATATATCAAAAAAGGAATTAATCCAAGAGAATTAACGAAACTGTTTACGGCCACGAAGAAAAAGATACTGGCAGAAACAAGAGGTGAAAAAGATGAAGAAAAAGGAGGAAAAGAAGCAAGTAGTTGAGGAACTCTCTGAGGAAGAATTGAAGAAAGCAAACGAGGAATTAGCCAAAGAGAGGGAAAAAGAAGAATTAATAAAAGAATGGACACCTAAAACACTACTCGGAAAAAAAGTTTTAGCTGGAGAAGTTAAAAGCATTGAAGAAATACTGCTCAGTAATACACCAATACTTGAGCCAGAAATTGTGGACTATCTGTTAGATTTGGATGAAAAGGTTGTAGAAGTGAAAAAAACAACAAGGGTTGTACGAGCTGGGAGGAAGTTTTCATTTAGAGCCACTGTACTTGTCGGCGATAGAAATGGCCATGTTGGAGTTGGAACCGGCAAACATGCTGAAAG
>JAGHAR010000052.1 GCA_021161405.1 Candidatus Iainarchaeum sp. | reverse complement strand
TCTTTGCGCAGCATAGTAATAAGAAAGCGGAATTATATAAAATTCCTTCCTTGGGAATTAAAATATAGAGTAGATAGCACTGCTAACTATTGCAGCGATTATTACAATTGCTACGAAGCAAAATATTTTTGCTGTTGTGCTTCTCTTTACAAGATATGCGATGGTTAAATAGATGATATAAAGTGAAATAATAGCCAAAACTATCTGAACAGCAACAACAATAAGAGCAACAATTAGGGTTATCGGTGGAATTTGTACGGCTATTTCTGAAATAACTTTTGCCATTAGTTCTGGAGTATAAGCAGCCATAATTTTTGCTTTAATAGCAGACGGCAATGCTAAATATGCAGCATAACCAATAACTTGTCCTACGGCTGATATTAGACCAAAAACTAATGCAAATGCTGAAAGAATTCCCGAGAATTTTCCTTCAACTTCTCTGCCTTCAACTATAAATATTAGCACGTACGAGATTGCCGCAACTATAAACCATAAGAGGATGTTTGCAACAGCACTAGCAACAAAGCCGGCGACATTTACAGCACCACTACTCAAAAAGCCAAGCAAAGCAGCAATTATTGCAGGAGCGAGGATTAAAGCAAAAGCTACGCCTGTATTGGGCTCCTCAAACGCTGAGATTACTGCCTCTTTTGGCCTTAAGATATTCAAACGCATTTTATCAACTATAATTGTTTTAATTTAAATTCTTTTTGGTTAGCGTGTTATCTGCATTTTATTGATTTGCTCCAAAATTTCCCTTGCTTTTGTGTTTCTTTCAAAATGCTTCCTTACAGGCTCAAGAAGCTTGTTAATGTATCTTGCTGTTGCATTTTTGAGATCAAGAGGATGCAATTCGCCTTTTGCGAAATCTTTCTCTAGCTCGGAATAGCTTTTGTATACAACATCTCCTCCAAACTTTGGTTTTCTTTCGATTTTCATTTCCTTAAAGCTCTCAAAAATAATATATTTTGCATATTCTAAGATAGGATTCTCTGCTATCTGCCTTGCAGGGCAGTATGCTGCCAGAATTTTTTTCTCTACCTCTTCTTTGCTGTCTGTCATAAATATTGCGCTGTTAGGTTTGCTTTTGCTCATCTTCAATTCAATCTTTCTCTCTATTCCTTTAGCTTTGGATTTCACCTGGGTTAAGCCGAGAAGCATATGATGATGTACAGCTACCGGCTTATCAAAGCCAATCTTTGGAGCTATCTCGCGAGCAAGCATATTTACCTTTCTCTGGTCCATGCCGAGTTGTGCGATATCAACGTTAAGATAAAATATGTCTGCTGCCTGCATGCACGGATATATTATTTGAGAAGCGCTCATTATTTCGCTTTCTTTTCTTCCCATAATTTGAGAGCATCTAACCACTCTTCTTAATGTTGAATTTATCGCAACTTTCATAACTATTTCCCAATACTTCTCATCCTTTATAATCTCGCTTCCCCAGACATATTTTACATCTTTTAGGCCGCAGGCCTTCCATGTTTCTATCATATACTCTCCAGCAATCCTAATATTCTCGAGCTTTCCTCCTAATTTTTTATTCAACCAGGCATGCCAATCCGCAACAAACATTATAAATTCGCAGCCAGCCTTTATCATCTTGTTAATGTTAATAGCTCTCAGTATGCCTTGCGCAATATGGATCTTCCCGCTCGGCTCGAAGCCATCATATGCTGTAATTTTTTTCTTTCTTTCCAATAATTCGCGCAATTCATTCTCTGTTATTATTTCTTCGCCGACTTCTTTTATTAGAGCTATCCGTTTTTCGATATCCATAATAGCTGATTGAATTAACCATTTAAATAAATTTGGTTTTAATCAGTAGCTCTTCTTTGCGTAGGTGTTTGCAAGCATACGGAAGAATTCTATCTGTGCTTGGTTTCGCTGTCCTGCTATTTGCTGTAGTTTTTGTAATGTGGCTTGCAATGTAGGGTTATTTTGGATACTCCTTGCTATTTCCTGATTGAATTGTTTTTCCAACTCTGCGCCTTGTGCAACATATTCTAAAATGAGAAGTATGTGGAATGGATGAACTTTATAACGTTTGGCCAAACTATTTAATTCTTTAATCTCCTTAATTGTCAGCTGGCCAAAGAAATATAGAAAATTAACCCTAATCCAAAAATCCACGTGCTTTGCGTCAATTCCTTTTAATTCTCTTTTTAATTCCCTGCTAAATCTTTCAACCTCTTCCCTTTTAAAACCGGAAAGCTTTGCAACTCTTTTTCTCAATGCTTCCTCAGTTATTCTCAGCAATTCATTGGCAACGCTTGCTATAACCCTTCTGCGTCTTTCTGCAATAGCTTGTGCCTTTCTTGCTTCCGCAACAGGCCTTTTTCCCCTTCTTTCTGCTATTGTTTTTTGCCTCTCCGCAGTCGGAGTTCTTGTTGGCTTTCTTCTTTGCACGGGCAAACAATCCCCTATTATAACCACCTTAAAACTCCTTTTAAATTGTTACAATTGAAATTTATTATGCGACGTGTGCTTTGCTTTGGCACTTTTGATTTACTGCACGAAGGCCATGAATTTTTCCTAAAGAAGGCAAAAGAATTAGGCGACAAGCTGATTGTTGTTGTGGCTCGCGACTCTAATGTGGAAAAGATTAAAGGGTCAAAGCCGTGGGAAAACGAAGCTACAAGATTGGCAAAGGTTTCAAGTTTGCCCTTTGTAGATTCCGCAATACTCGGCAAGGAGAATTTCTCAGAGAGGTTTAAGATTATTGCAGAGCAGAAGCCAGACATTATCGCTCTTGGCTATGATCAGGAAATTAGTGAGGATGAGCTTAGAAAACATTTTAAGGGAAGGATAGTCAGGCTCAAGGCATATAAGCC
>JAGHAR010000085.1 GCA_021161405.1 Candidatus Iainarchaeum sp. | reverse complement strand
GTATAGAGAATGGAAGCCAAACAGATCGAAGCTGGCAGCAGCAATAAAGAAAGGGCTAAATGAATTGCCAATAGAAAGGAATTCGAAAGTTTTGTATTTGGGAGTGGCAGAAGGAACTACCGCAAGCCATATAGCAGATATTGCTTCTAACGGTTTTGTTGTGGGCATAGATATAAGCGCAAGGGCTTTAAGAAAGGCATATCTCTTAGCATTGCAGAGAGAAAATTTTGCTGTTTTGTTAGCAGATGCCGCGAAACCAGAAAGCTACGCCAATAAATTTAAGGGAATTGAATTCGATTTTCTCTATCAGGACATTGCTCAGCGAAACCAAGCAGAAATTTTCAACAAAAATGCAAAACTCTTTCTAAGGAGAGGAGCAAAGGCAATGATCGCATTAAAAGGGCGGAGCATAACGCAGCGCAACGTAAAAGAAGCATTCAAGAAAGAGTTGGCAGAGCTTGAAAAAGAGTTTAATATAATACAAACAATTCCGCTAAAACCTTTCCATAGGGAGCATCTGTTTATCTACTGTGAGAAGAAATAAGTGAATTTAAATTTAATTTCCACAAATTATTAACAGAAATTCATCAAAGAAATTTTAAAAACAAGCAAGCCGATATATCTACAAGCCAAGTGCTACTTCGCGAAGCGAATGTAGCACATTTGATCAACCTTTGTCAAAGAAACTTTCTTAAGAAGAAAGTTTCATCAAAGAAATTAGAGAATGAGTAAATCAATATGTCTACAAATCAAGTGCTACTTCCGAGCGAAGCGAGGAATGTAGCACATTTTGCGAGCTTTTGTAAAAAGCTCTGTGGGCCCGTCGCCTAGCGGATAGGGCAGCTGCCTCCTAAGCAGCAGGTCGCCGGTTCGAATCCGGCCGGGCCCGTTGTTAGCAAATACACTAACTGTTTGTAACTAAGTGCTACTTCGCGAAGCGAATGTAGCACGATTTCGCCAGCCTTTGATAAAGGCTGTTTGGATCCGGCCGGGCCCGATTTTATAAATTAGTTTATAGCTACCTATTCGATAAATAGTTGCTCAAGCTTTGTTTTTACTTTCTGCAAGGTGCTGTTGTTTATTCTAGCAATCTTTTTCTTTATAAGTTCTTTCTCAACCGTAAAAAGAAAAGAGATATCAATATAGCTTGTTTTCTTCAATCTGCCAAAAGAAAGATTTGCGTTGGTAATTCTAATAGCAAACCGACTTCCAACTTTGCTACCAGTTATTTTCGCTACAATAACATCGTTTGAGCTTATGTTAAAACTATCGCAACTAATAATAAGTACTGGCCTAAGCTTTGAAGAAGAATAATCGCTGAATGGAAGTTCTATAGTAACAATATCTCCCTGCTTAAAATTCGAATAATTCCTTCGCATCTTCGCCCTCTTTTGCTAATCTTTTTAAGGCATAATACCTAAGTTCGGCTTCCTCCAACTTTTTGAGAGTGTTTTCAATCGCATCTCTAACAATCTTACTCCATTTTAGCTCTTTGTATTTTTTCATCTTTTTATGAATCTCTTCAGGAACATACAGTGTTATGTTTGGCATATGTGGATTATGTGGAAACAATATATTTAAAAGATTTGTTATAGAAAAGTTCGGCATTTGACGAAACCCTTTAATTAATTTCTATAAGAAGAATTTTCTATGGAAAAATTAGCAACTACTATTGCTGGAGAGATATGCCTAAGCAAGGATCCAGGAAGTTCGATGAAGAAGTGGAGGGAAATATTTAACGTTTCGCAGGTTGAATTAGCAAGGCATCTGAAGATTAGCAGTAGTACTCTCTCGGATTATGAGAGCGGTCGCAGAAAGAGCCCTGGCATAATGACGATTGCTAGGTTTGTTAACGCACTCCTCGAAATAGATGAAATTCGTGGCACTAAGATAGCTCAGCAGCTTGAGAAGGATTTTTTGCCGAAAGAGGATGCGTTTGAAACGCACGAATTTGTTTCTGCAATTAAAGCAAAGGAATTTCTAAAAAGAATCGATGGAGTGTGCGTAGCAAACGAACGCTTGCTTAAAAATAAACAAATATACGGCTATACTCTAATCGACTCCTTGAAGGTAATTTTAGAGGTGCCAGTGCATCAATACATGCAGCTCTACGGAAAAACACCAGAAAGAGCATTGATATTTCAGCAAGTGCAATCTGGGAGATCACCAATGATTGCTGTAAGAATCGGCCGCTTCAGCACAGAAATGAAGCCAAACATAGTTGTATTACATGGCTCAGAGCTTAAAGCTGAAAACGTTGATAAGATAGCAATCAGAATTGCAGAGGTTGAGAAAATTCCACTAGCTGTATCGAATATGCCAGTAGCAAGGATTATAGAAAATTTGAAGAAATTTGAATAGCACAGAGCTATAAGCAGTTTTTTAAACAATTTGTAAGTTTGCTTAATTATGCGGGTTGCTTTAGACGATATAATCGCAGAATTGAGAGAGAGAATTAGAGAAGAGAGAAGCATAAGGATAAGAGTATATCTGAAACAAGCGCTGGATTTATTGGAAAAGGTGCGCTTCCTTAAAGAATCAAAGGTGTAAATGCTGTTTACAGCAAAGATGCCGTAAAGAACATCAATATACCAAGCATTGCTAACATTACAAAGGTTATTGCAGCATCAACGCTTGGAGTTGAAACAAATTTTGGCAGAAAAAAGAAAATATCAACTACAAACAACGCTAAGCCAAAAATGATCAACAATGCGCTTAGTATTCTGCTCTTTAGGCCAACGCCTCTAACTTTTATCTCCTTTAAATCCTGCTGCACCTGGCCAAGTTCTGCTGCTAAAGAATTCAATTTCTCTGCAAAGAGAGAGACGTTTTCAGCTATTTCTGAATTTCTCTTTAGAATCTTTTCCTGGAATTTTTTGTTTTCTGCGCTAATCTCTTTCTTTGCTTTGTTTAATTCAGCAGTAATTTTTGTATTGATCTTTTTTTCCATGCTTGCAACGCTTTGCTTTGCTGCATTTGTTGCCTCCTTTAATGTTTCCTTTTTTAGAGATTCTATATTAGCGTTAACCATTTTGCTTAGCTCTGATTCCAACAAAGCAAATGTATTTGCCTCAGCTAACAGCAATAAACGCTTTGCCTGCTTCTCCTCAACGCCTAAGTTAAGAAGTGTTGAAATTATTTTTTCCTCTGGTTCGCCTGCTTTTACCATATCCTGAATTATTTTTATTATCTGCGATTCGCTCTTTGCGGGCATTTTATTCCTCCACATTTACAAATTTTTCAATAGTCCTTGAATAATTATCTACATTCAAATTAAAAACAATTCTGGCTCTGCCTTTTTTAACGGGTTTTAATGTTGTAGAATATGCGGCACATTTATTGGCTGCAATAGTTATGGTTGCGCTATCTTTGGATGGCAGAAAGAAGCTACTAAAGTTAGCAGTAACTGAAACTGCAACGTTAGAATCGCTCTGATTGCAAAGCTCTAGCTTAATTGCATAGTTCACATCCAAGAAAGCATAGTCGGCTGCTTTTAGTTTTACATTCAAGCTTAACTGTTGAGTATTAAGGCCCAGTCCCTCTACATCCAATTCCTTTCTGACTGTTGCATGGAAGGGAGCGCTGACCTCAATTATTGAATTTACTAATTTTTTCAGTTGCAATGTCTTTGTCTCTGCGGGCTTCAATTCTGGTAATAGAGCAATCAGCTGCTTTTCCGAATCAAAAATTTGTTCAACTTTAATTTCTTTTATTGTGTGGATTGAATTATTTTTTACAATAAGCTTAACTTCCTTGCCTGAGGATTCTATCTCAAGAGCTAGGCCAGTATTAAGGAAAAGCAGATATGCAAATGCTAAAACAAAAAATAAGCCAAAGAAAACAAAAAACAATTGAAATCTGCGCGCTTCTTGCATATCCAAATAATGCTATTCTAATTTAAAGTTTTTCTGCCACTGCCTAACAACAAACCTTGCTGCTTCCTCAGTATTTGCTTCTCCTTTGCGGATTCGGCCTATACGTTGGGCAATTCTTTCCAAAGTTTTTGCATCAATTTTTTCAATCTT
>JAGHAR010000133.1 GCA_021161405.1 Candidatus Iainarchaeum sp. | reverse complement strand
TAGTAATATTGTAGAAAGGAGTTATATAAAATTTTTATTATTTTATATTGAGGTGGTTATTTGGCTTTCTCATACAAAAACAAGAAAGGAATAACCTACTATCTACATGTCAAAGAGGGTCGCGGAGGAACCCCTTTATATTATTTCAGCAGAGAGCAGAACAACGCAATTGATCTGCCAAGCGGCTATGTTGTTAAAGAAAACAAGCAAACAGGCATGCCCTATCTCAAAAGGAAGTGAATCTATGCAGAAATTTTGGAAAGAGGTAAGCAGTATAAAAAGAGATTTGAAAAAATTAGGGGTAAAGAAAAAGGATCTTATTGTTGTAGAAATTGCTTTGAGCAACTGGAAGGCCTTCTTTAGTTTAGCTCCTTTAAGCAGAGCGATTCATGAATTAGGTGCTGATATCAGCGTGTTTACTCATCATAAAGGAAAAAACAATATGCTGGAAAACTTGAAAATATGCTGGAAAAGCTACAAGAAGAAAGAAAAAGAACTTATCGATTTTATTAGCGATGTAGAAAAGAAAGACAAGAAGAAAGAATTTAGAAAATTGTTTAAAGAGCCAGAGTTTATGTTGAAAGGAACAAACTCCGGCTTTAAAGAAGAAAGAAGCGGAAAAATTATAAGATACAGAACATCATGGCTAAATCAACGAAGAAGAAACAATTTAAAGCTGCGAAAAACAGCAAAAAATATTTTGAAAAATGCTTTCGGATTGAAAAAAGACGAAACATTCAGCGTTGTATTCGAACTTGTTCCAAAAAGATTAGATTTGCCTCTGCAGGATTATCTAGATAATTTTGCTATAGCATATAGCTTTGCAAATGAAGCAAAGAAAATATGTAGGAAGGTATATTTAGGAAGTTCAACGATGAAAGAATCGCAGCTGGATTTTCCAGTAAGGTGTGATGATTTAGCAGCAACACTAAAGGGCTGCTGGTATGACCGCAACGTAAATGAAGAGGTGTTTAAAAAATTCAAAAAATTCGCTTTAAAGCACAATATGAATTTTGAATTTGCTGACGCTGTGTTCGGAATACACGGCAAGGGATATGCGGGTAAACATATATTTGGTTTAACTGTTGGCTATCCAGATTTGCAAAGAAAAACAAGGTGGCAAAGCCCTGGGCAAATGTTTTTAAAGCCGTTCTGGTTGAAACAAACAGCAATAGATAGAAGAAGACCAACAATGAGATATGCAATTACAGAAACTTTGCCTATAGAGAGATTTGTTAATAGCTGCAACATAGATTATATGGAACTAAGAAAGAGATACGCAAAAATAAAGAAAATTCTCGAATTAGGAGATAAATTGTATGTTGAAGGAAAAAAGCTTGGCAGGTTTAAAACTGAATTCAGTGTTGATTTGAAAACAGTAAAGCTGTTCGAAAGTGATGATGCCAACCTAAAAAGCAAAATAAATCACGAAGCTAAAAAATTATTTAATGTGCTCGCAGGCAACTACGGAAACTTTCCAGCTGGAGAGGTTTTCTTTACTCCAGGTAGGATGCAGGGAAAAATGATGGCTGATGTTACTGTCAGTATTGATAGAAGTTATGTAATACCTAAAAACAACCCCCTTGTTATAGAATTTCGCGGTTTTAGGTATAAAATAACAAATGGGCCCAAGAAGATTATAAAAGCAATAGAAAAGAAGAAAAAGGAAAGCTGGCAGCTCATAAAGCAGATGGAAAAAACAAAAGCATTGCCGAAGAGAATAATAGAAACATATAAAAAGAATTTCAACGGAATTGGAGAGGTAGCAATAAATACAAACCCAAATGCTAAACTCGGAAGATATCTCATAGAATGTGAAAAGATTGCAAAGATGATGCATGTAGCTATCGGCTCTGGCTATGAACCGGAAAGAGAAACATTATACCATATAGACGCTGTTATAAATGCACCAAGGCAGAAGCTTAATGTCTTTGTGAAAAAGAGAAATGAAAAAATATTCATAATTAAGAGAGGAGAACTTCTTATATGAAACTCAATAAAAACCGCGTGAAGAAATTCTTCTCTATGGCAAACGTGGATGCTTTGTTAATTAGAGATGAAAATGTAAACTATTTCATAGAGAGCAACAAAGATTTAAGCGAAAATTGGCTCTTTTTAAAGGAAAATAAGGCTGTGCTTTTTTGTTCGCAACTTTCTCCTGTAGAAACAAAGGCAAAAGGAATAGAGATAGTAAAGCTAAAATCGAAGAAAGAATTCCTTTCCTTCCTGGATAAAGAGAAGGGAAAGATAGCCCTTAACTTCTCTAGCTTAACATTGAACACAAAAAAGAAATTAAGATTGAAAAGGCCAATAAACGCCGAAAAAATTCTTGGAAAACTACGCGCTGTCAAGGAAGAAAAGGAAATAGGGCGCATAAAAATTGCGCAAAAGATTGCTGAAAGATTAATTAATAAAGTACCGCAGCTAATAGAAAGAAATACAACAGAAGCTGAGTTGAAAGCATTGCTTGAGTTTGAGGTTAAAAGGAAAGCAATAGATACAGCATTCGAATTTATAGTAGCTTCCGGGAGAAATTCATCGATTCCACATGCTCTCTCATTTAACAAAAAAATTAGAAATGGTTTTTTGCTTATTGACCTCGGTATAAAATGGAAGAATTACTGCTCAGACACAAGCAGGACATTTTTCGTAGGCAAAGCAACACGCAAAGAACGAGAGATTTACAAAAAAGTACTCAAGCTGAAAGAACTGGCAGAGGAAAACATAAGGCCGGGAGAGAAAGCCGCAGAAATATTCGAAAGAATAAACAAAGAAGCAAAAAAAATTCTGAAGCAGGAACTTAAGCATGGATTAGGGCACGGAATTGGCTTAAGAGTACACGATTATCCTGTTGGCTTTCTTGCGGATTCAAAGGATGTAATTATGAAAGGGAATGTTTTTACAGTTGAGCCAGCATATTATGGCAAAGAGGGCGGAGTAAGAATAGAAGACGTTATAGTGGTTAAAAGCAGGAAAATAAAGAAACTCAGCAATGCTCCTAGAGAGCTAATAGAGATTTAGCTATATTTTTCTAAGGCAGAAATTGTTGCCGTCATAAAGAATGGCATATCTGCCGAAGTCTATAGCCAACGTTGTACAGATATTTACCTCTGTAGGAATAGCCAAATACTCACGCACTGAAAATTCCGAGGTATTGAGAATTATCTCAAAGCATTGGCTATCTATTCCTAACTCTCGCGCACATAATGATGAATCCGCTCTCTGTAGTTTTATCGTAATATTGTCCAAAAATTCGCGCGAACAGGGAAAATTTGCAGGCGGAGTTCGGAATTCGACATATTTTATAGGAGTAGATGGCAGCAATACTTTTGTTTGTATGTTCTGCACTGCTCTTTCCAACATCTGTTGTGTTTGCAGCGCACACAAACTTCGCTGAATGTTTAATGTCTGCGCAGGAAGAAAAGAAGCCGATAGAGAAATATAAACAAGCCATGCGAAAATAGCAAAGATAATAATGCCAATAACAACAGCAAACTGAAAGCGCATAATAATTCTCTGTAGTAAGGGTTTAAATCTTTAGTGGCAACCAACTTACAAAATTAAAAAAACAAAAGTAGAGAGATTTTTATATGCAATATGCAGATCTTCCATTGCACTATGGAAATGCTCCGAGATGGCTTTTTAATAGAATGGTAAGGCTTGCGGCAGAGATAAGCAACATAATTGTTGAGGAATTCGGTACAAAAAACTTTCTTGAAAGGATTTCAAATCCGTTCTGGTTTCAGGCGTTTAGCTGCGTTCTCGGTTTTGATTGGCATTCTAGTGGCACAACAACAGTAACAATCGCTGCTCTGAAAGAAGCGCTGAAAAATTCTGGCATTGGTATAGCGGTATGCGGTGGTAAAGGAAGAACTGCCAAAGCAACATTACAGGAAATTAAAGAATATGCTAAGAGTTGGAAACTTGCAGAGGAATGCAACAAACTAATTTTGGCCAGCAGAGCTTCTGCAAAGACAGATTCTGCTGCTTTACAGGATGGTTTTGATCTTTACCATCACGCAATAATATTTGATAAAGAAATGAATTGGTGTGTAGTACAACAAGGGCTAAATACACAGCAAAGATACGCAAGGCGTTATCATTGGTACAATGTTGATTTGAACAAATTCTGTATTGAGCCACATTCAGCTATCTGCTCCGATCTGAAAGCAAGCAAAGTGATAAATCTAACCTCAAGGAAAAGCAACGAAAATAAGAAGACGATTCTGGATTTGGTTAGAGAAAAAAATTTTGCCAAAAGAATTAGTAAGTTGTTTGTCTCTAAGCAAAGAAATCTGTTCAATTGGAACCGCTCTAATAATGATAAGCATCTTGTCATGCCAAGAAATATAAATTGGGCTGCTCTTCGCGAAGCATATGAGCTACAGCCAAAAAAATTTGAGGAGTTACTAATGATTAAAGGTTTTGGAAAATCAACTGTAAGGGCGTTAGCTCTAATAAGCGAGTTAATCTATGGTTGCGAAGCGGATTGGCGTGATCCGGTTAAATACAGCTTCACTGTTGGAGGCAAAGACGGTGTGCCTTTTCCTGTTGACAGGAAGCTGATGGACCGCATAACAAACGAATTGAGAGAAGCTATTGAAAATGCAAAACTCGGCAACAAAGAAAAATTAGAAGCATTAAAAAGATTACACAACAAACTTTCTTAGAAACTTTCTTAAGAAGAAAGTTTCATCAAAGAAATTTAAGAGGAGTAAGTCAATATGTTTATAAGCTAAGTGCTACTTCCGAGCGGAGCGAGGAATGTAGCACAATTTCGCCAGCCTTTGATAAAGGCTGTTTGGGGCCGTGGTGTAGGTTGGTTAGCATTGCGGCTTCGGGAGCCGTAGACCTGGGTTCGAATCCCAGCGGCCCCATATAAAAATTCCGCTGGCTGAATTACTTTTCTAAAATAGAATTAGCAGCGAACGTTGCTTTTTTTCCAAGGACGTCCTCTATACGCAACAATTGGTTGTACTTAGCGGTTCTGTCTGTTCTTGCGGGAGCACCGAATTTACATTGCCCAGCAGCGATTCCAACAACTAAATCAGCAATAAAAGAATCTTCGGTTTCGCCGCTTCTATGGGAAACAATAACCTTCCAGTCAGCTTTAAAAGCGGTTCTTGCGGCTTCTAATGCCTCTGAAACAGTTCCTATCTGATTAACTTTTAATAGCAAAGCATTAGCTAAATTCTTGGTTGCGGCTTCATCAATAAGTTTTGGGTTGCTAACCGTTAAATCATCAGCAACTATTTGAATTTTTCCTCCCAATTCTTCCATAAGAAGAGCCCAGCCATCTGCATCGTTTTCAGCAAAACCATCTTCAATAGAATAGATAGGATACTTCTTGCACAAGGATTTGTAGAAATCAACTAATTCCTCTCTGCTAAACTTCTTTCTTCTTATTTTATATTTCCCTTCTTTATTATTATAAAATTCAGAGCTTGCAGCATCTAGGGCAAGCATTATCTCCGAATCGTAGCCAGCATTTTTTACTGCTTTCAATATAAATTCCAATCTTTTTTCTACCTCCGCAATCGGCGGGGCAAAACCACCTTCATCTGCAACAAGTGTTGCTCTTGCACCAAATTTCTTTTTTAGCAGTTCTTTTAAAGCAATATAACTTTCAACACCAGCACGCAACGCCTCTGAAAATTTGTTAAATTTTAAAGGAGCAATCATATGCTCCTGAATATCGTTCTCAATGCCAGCGTGCTTCCCGCTATTTAGAACATTCATCTGAGGAACCGGCAGAACAAATTTCTTACTGCCAAATAATTCGCCTATATATTCAAACAATTCCATTTTCTGCGCTAAAGCAGCATTCTTACAGATAGCCAAACTAACAGCCAAAATTGCATTCGCACCGAGCTTGCTTTTATTGGGGGTGCCATCAAGCTCAATCATTAATTTGTCTAATTCTTCCTGTTCAAGTACGCTACGTCCAATAAGCTTTGGCGCTATAATAGTGTTTACATTGGTTACAGCCCTTAATACAGATTTGCCGTTGTATTGTGTTCCTGAGTCACGAAGCTCCAAAGCTTCTCTGCTTCCCGTGCTTGCACCACTTGGAACAATTGCAATTGTTTTAGCAGCTTTGCTTTTTAGTTCAACTTCGACGGTAGGGTTGCCACGTGAGTCCAAAACTTGTCTTGCTCTTATTCTCTCTATCAGCATAGGAACACCTATTCAACGAACAAACCAGCAAGGCCTGTTGCTTCCTCAATTCTACGGAACAATTTTGCATCGCTTTTTAACAACACAAGCTCGCAGGTTACTTCAACAATTCCTTCAATTAGATGTCCTCCTATGGCCTTCTTTTCTCTGTTGCCAAGTACAGCATGTAGATGGAAATCATATCCGTTAGCTCCTTTTGAAATTAATCCGTTCAAGGCAAGAAGTTCATGCGGCTCCTCGAAAAACTCTGGAGCATAGTCATTCTTCTTTACAAAATAACCCAACCTAAATTTTTTTAGTTGTCCTACTCCGCTAAGAATAACAGCAGTAGTAACGTTATGTTTTGCGCATACTTCTTTAAGCGATTCGTAAATATCCTCGTTTGGAAACAAACGTACAAATATTAGCCCATTACTCTCTTTGGACTGCATAGCAAAAAATCGCAGCAAACGTTTTTTAAAATAATAGTTGTTTTTCTATCATAGAAGGTGTGCAGAATGCGCTGGCTTATTTTGGCAGACATACATTCCAACTTAGAAGCATTACATGCTGTTTTAAACGATGCTCAAGGAAAATATAAAAGAATACTCTGCCTCGGAGATGTTGTTGGTTATGGAGCCAATCCAAACGAATGTATTGAAATTCTGAAAAGATTTGGAGATTATAAGCTAATATGCCTTATGGGAAATCACGATGCGGCTGTTGCCGGTATACTAAGCTTGGAGAATTTCAACGACTACGCAAAGGAGGCTGTAAAATGGACTATCGATGAAATTAGACAGGCGAATTTAAAATGGTTGTCAAACTTGCCTGAATTCTTTACAATGCAGTATCTCTATGCTGTGCACGGCTCCCCAAACGAACCGCTGACAGAGTATATGGATGAAAATGTGGCTGAAATTTCATTTCAGAAAATTGTTGAAAGAGTAATATTCTGCGGTCATACACATATTCCGTTTGTAATTAGAGGTAAAAACAAAGCAGAATATTTAAAAGATAAAGAAGTCGTTGACTTTTCTAGGGAAAAAACAGTAATAAGTTTTCCAAGTGTTGGACAGCCAAGAGACAAAGATAACAGAGCGGGCTATGCTATTGCTGATTTCAGAACAAAAACAATTGAAATTCACCGCGTGGAATACGACATAGAAGCTGCTGCAAAAAAGATTACAAGTGCGGGTTTGCCAAATTTTCTCGCTGAAAGGCTTAAAGAAGGGATATAGCTAAACGAGATTCACGCCAAATTTTTCTGCAGCAGCTTTTGCTTTGTTGTATTCTTCCATACTTAGAGGCCTATCTATGCCTTTGAATTCTTTCGCTTTATATGCAGGCCAATATTGATCCATTAAATTAACAGCATAGCTTTTGCAATTTTCTGCTATCCATTTTAACATTGGTATTGTACAGCATTCCAAATGCGAAGGCAGAACAAGAATTCTGATAAGCAAAGAAGCTTTGCATTGCTGGGCGAGCTTGTCTGCATGCAATATGTTTGCTTTAGCTGCTTTAACATAATTTTTCACAGCGCTAAGCGTTGACGCACAGCTATCATTGAAATATCTAAAGTCCAGCAAAAACAAATCCACAATATCCTCAAGAATCGGATGGATATTTGCAGAGTAAAAAGAATTCGAATTCCATACAACAGGCACAGCAATTTTGCGCTTCTTGCACAATGCAAGGACTTGCAAAATATTATACAGATAAGGTGTTGGCTCCCCTCCGACGAAATTTACGTTTTTACACCCTTCCAAACTTTTTTCTAGAATCCAATCTGTAATTCTTTTTATGGAGTATTCCTTTCCAAGTTCCGGAAAAATGCTTTCCGGTGCGTTCTGGCAATATACGCATCGCATTGTACAGCCAGAAAAGAAAATAGTTGCACTTGGAACTAAAATACTTTCCTCTCCGTAATGTAAAAATGCTCCAAATATCCTCGGCTTTAAATCAACGTTGCAGAAGCCCTTAGCGGAGAATCTATCAATCTTACATCTATGCATGCAAAGGCAACATTCTTTGAGAAGCTCTTTTGTTTTTTGCAACAACTCATTAAGTTCTGCCTTAATGAAGTTCGGCTTCTTTTCATTATTTAAAACAGCAAAATAATGTTCAAAAGGGTCTAATGTCATATAGATTTTTCACCTTACCAAAATAATAAGGTTTCTCAGCAAGAAGCCAAACCTCGAAATTAAGAATGTTTGCCTTTTGCAAATACGGACTCAAAAGTGTCTCTGAAAGAATATTGGAGCCGTGCATTAATGCGCTAATTGCCGGCATAACAATCAATTTTTTTCTTCTATATTTGCCGAGCAAGAAACATTTATATCGCTCATTTTTCACTCCATCGGAGAGAACAGCAGCAGGATGCTCGTGGGCAATGACTAATATTTCTGCTTTAGCGATTTTAGCTGGCTCTATAATTTTATGGCCGTGGGCAAACGCAAAACTGTTCAAAGAAAAATAATCTAAAATTTCTAAATTTCTCTTTTTAGCAATAGGGCCAAGAATTGTATCATGGTTTCCCTTTACTAATATCAATCTTTTGGTCTTTGATGCAAGGAAATCTATCATTGCAAGGGTTTCTTGCCATTCCTGTTTTGATATCTCTCCAAATTCGTGTTTTAGATCACCGTTTATTATCAAATACTCCAGAGTAGAGATACTAAAATTTTTGTTTATTTTTTCCAGTATCTTAGTTAATTTTTTAAGTATGGAATTAAAATTTGTCCTTGGTATTAGAGCTCCTTCCTTGTGCAAAGCATCCTCTATGCCGAGATGCAGGTCAGCGACCACAAGGGCCTTTTCAGATTTAATAAAAAGGGCTTCATAAAAAATAAACAAACCTTTTGCAATTTCATTATCTCGCAATATTCTCCCCCCGTAGTTTCTTTTTATTACCTATATATTGCTTAACCTTTGCATGCATTCTTCGTATGAATTCCAGCTTGCTTTCCATTCTAACAAGGTCTGATCTGCCAGAGGCGACAATATTGAAAGCAAAAGGACTAGGATACGGCAGATTGAGTTTTACAATTTTTAACTTTCCGCTGTTGATCCATTCCACAACCTTCTCCGCATTTCTTATGTCCATGTAATCTTCAAGCAATTCGCGACGCGTCTCTTTTAATATTGGGAAATCGTTTGAAATTCTCTTTACAGCACTTAACATCATCTTTGCATTCATTTGCTGCCTTGAAACTGTTTTTTTGCGGCCCATATAATTCCTCAATATCATTAGGGAGCGAACAGCACAGTGCCTAAAGCGTCTTACAAAGGCCTCCGTCTTTTCTATTGCAATGTTTAAGATTGTATCCAGTTTGTTTACCTTCAGGAGATTAAATGCCTTATCTATGGGCAGTTTTTCAGCGGTTAGCATAAATCCGTTATCCGTAATGCTAATCAAAACATCCTTGTGAATTAGCCTGCCTATCAGATACGCAAAGCACAGAGAAAGAGCATCATTAACCCTTCTACCATAGAGCGTGTGGAATACTGCATGCTTACCAAATTCATCCTCGAATTGCTCAATTAATAGCAGGTTCTCGTGCGGAATAACCGCATAAGAGTATTGATCTGAGAAATAGTTGTATATGGCTCTTGCTGCTTTTATATCAACGCTTAGGTAGCGGTGTATAAATTCAATAATTTTTTCCTTTGGCTCTTTGTATTTAAACCTTTCAGCCATCAGCTTTCTAAAATGTTGTATTGCCAAAGCAAGCTCAAAGCTTAAGGGAAGCATCTCGCTTATCCATGAAGGAACTGTAGGCGGCCTTTTGGAAGCAGGTCTAACCTGTGCGGTCATTCCTCTTGAATACAGAAATTCATAGGTTTCACCGCCAAGCACAAATACATCTCCCTTTCGTAATCTCTCTAAGAACGGTTCATCAATTGTCCCTATAACATGTGGGCCAATCTTTACTTTGACTCTGGCTTCATCCGGAATTGTACCAACATTTGTCATGTATATAACTCTTGCAAGCCTGCTTCTTCTCCCTATATAGCCGGTCTTTTCATCATACCATATCTTTGCAAAAATTTTCCTCTCTTCTAGGGAGGCGTATTCTCCTGCTAAGTATGAAATGACGTTATTGAAATCTTCTCTGCTCAAGTTCTCGTAACAATAACTCTTTCTAATCAATCTGAAAAGTTCATCAACGTGAATTCTTTCCGATATTGCAATTCCGTAGATATGTTGGGCTAAAACATCCAAAGCGTTCTTTGGTACTGTAACAAGGTCAAGGTTTCCTCTTAATGCTTCTCTTGTTAGGATAGCACACTCTACTAGATCATCCCTGTCAAGGACAATAATTCTGCCTTTAACAACATCATGCAATCTGTGGCCTGCTCTCCCGCACCTTTGCAAAGCCCTTGAAATTGATTTTGGCGAGCCAACTAAAACAACAAGGTCGATATAGCCGATATCAATACCAAGTTCTAAAGATGTGCTAGAAACTACAACCTTAAGTTTTCCTTCTTTAAGTTTTTCTTCTATTTTAAGCCTTAAACTTCTATCTAATGAGGAATGGTGCGCTCCAATTACGCCTAAGTAATGCTTTGGGAATTTTTCCTTTAGGTAATGCACAACCCTTTCTGTAGCAGAACGGGTGTTTGTAAATATAAGGGTTGTGCGATGCCTTTGTATCAATTCATGCAGCACGGAATAAAGGGTATCATGAATCTGCTCTTGGCTAACATTCACAAGGTCTGGCAGAGGAGACAAAACTTGGAGATCAACCTTCTTAATAAAGCGCACATCCACAATATCACAATCACGGAACTCTTTATCGTTTTTCTTTCCAACTAAAAACTTTGCTATCTCCTCCAGAGGAGCTATAGTTGCACTTAAACCTATTCTGCACATATCCTTACTAAGACGTTGCAATCTCTCTAAAGATAGTGAAAGATGCACACCGCGTTTGTTTGAAGCAAGTGCATGAATTTCATCGATAACACACCATTTTACATCATGCAAAAACTGTGAAAATTTTGGAGAATTTAATACTATTGCCAAACTTTCAGGGGTTGT
>JAGHAR010000024.1 GCA_021161405.1 Candidatus Iainarchaeum sp. | reverse complement strand
CAGCAGAATTATAAAGATTGAAATCCAACCGTGCAAGGGAATTAGAAGATTAACTTTCGGAATCTTTATGCCAGGCACAACAGGCACAATACCTGGACAGGCTGGTTGTCCTGCTGAAAGAGCTGAAATGATATACAGAGAATAAGCAGCAAGAGAAGCAATAACAAATCCGGCAAACCCAAAAAACATAAAGGAAAGGGCAAATAGGAGAGAGTAATCTCTAACCAACGGATGGAATGTTAGGCCGCCAAGCAACGGAGTATTTTGCCACACAAAGAATATCGCTGCCAACAGCGCAAGCGATAACAGGTTTAAACATGCACGTTTCTTTAATGGCTTCTTTCTGAAATAGACATAATCAAAAGAGAAAATTCCCAAAGATAATGCTAGCCCAATTTTAGCTAATGCAAACAGGATTTTGTTTTGCTTTAACCTTTTTGCGAATTGCTTTGCTTTTTTTGTTCTAACTAGCGAAATTGCATAGAAATAATTTTCTGCTTTCAAAAATCTTTTTGCCAGAATTGAGCCAACAACAACGAATAAAATTAAAGATAATATCAATTCAAGCATACCAACTACCGTTAAACTACAAAGCTATTTTTTTGCTCCTATCTGCAATTTCAGTATATCCGCAAGCGTTGTTTTTATAGGATTTGTTCTTCCTGCCTTTTTCTTGTTTTTACTCTTTATGTCTGTTTTTTCTTCATTGTTTCTGCGTAGATTAATTCCCAAAAATTTTTCCAGTTTTTCAATAACGCTGTCTGGAGGAATCACTTTTTCTAATTCAATCCTTCTTATTAAGGATTCCTTTTCCATTATCCTCTTTGCTAATTCCTCCCTTGTTAAACCTTTGTTCTCTCTTGCAACCCTGATACGTAGCCCATAAAAATCAACAAGGTTGAATTCATCATAGTTTGTTTTTCTGATTTTTTTCCTGGCTTTGTGTTTTTTTGCAACTGCTTGCAGATGCGCAGAGCTGCAACTACTGCACACCATCATCTCTGTGCCATAAAGGGTTATACTTGTCAGCTTTGGCACATTTCTGCCACATATTTCGCATTCCATAGGATATCACAACAATAAGCATCCAACTAACTATTAAATCTAAAAATACTTAAAAAATCTTTCGCAGAATAGTGCCTTTGATGACTATTATATTAAAAATAAACGAGAGATACATCTGCAAAAAAAAGCTGAAAGTGGCCGCAGATGCTATAAAAAAAGGCCAGCTCGTTGTTTTTCCAACAGAAACCGTTTATGGCTTAGGAGCAAGTGCATACAATCCAAAAGCATGTAAAAAAATATTCGAAGTTAAGGGCAGGCCTGCGGATAATCCTCTTATAGTACACGTGGCAAACATAAAACAGGCAAAAAAGATTGCTGAGTTCAATCCAATAGCTAGAAAATTAGCTAAGCTTTGGCCTGCTCCGCTTACCCTCGTACTCAGAAAAAAAGACAAAAAAATTCCAAAGATTGTTACTGCTGGTTTAGATACTATTGCAATTAGAATTCCTAGGCATAGGGTTGCATTGGAATTGATTAAAGCAAGCAGGCCTATTGCTGCGCCATCCGCAAACATCTCTGGAACGCCGAGCGGCACAACCTTAAGGCATATTATCGATGACTTTTTTGGGAAGGTTAGTGTAATTATCGATTCTGGAATTGCTCGGTATGGCTTAGAATCAACAATTGTAGATCTCAGCAGAGGAAAAGCAATCCTACTGCGCCCTGGCTCTTTGCCAGCAGAAAAGATTTCGAAGATTGTTGAATTAGAGATTCCTCCAGAAGCAAAGGCGTTGAAAAAGGCAAAGAAGGCAATAGCTCCTGGCATGAAGTATAGGCATTATTCTCCAAGTGTTCCAGTGATTGTTGTAGAAAACGAAAAAGAGAAAAATATCAAAAGAATTGCTGAGGAATATAAACAAAGTAAGCTCAGAGTTGCTCTAATTGCAAGCAAAAACTATGCCAAGCTTAGGTTGTTCAAAAAATTCAAAACAGAGCGGCATTTTGCAAAACATTTGTTTGCATGGCTGAGGTTCTTTGACAAGAAAAGCGACGTAATAATTGTAGAAGCGGTTAAAGAGCACGGCCTTGGCTTAGCAATAATGAACCGCTTGAGAAAAGCAGCAACCAAAATAATTTAAATTGCAAAAAACAATATCCTTAGTATGGGCGTACAGCTTGGAGACCTCTTAACAAAAAAAGAGATTGAATTTGAAGAGCTGTCTGGCAAGATTATAGGGATAGATGCCTTCAATACTTTGTATCAATTTCTGGCAATAATTAGAAGCAGAGATGGAACGCCATTAATGGATTCTAAGGGAAGGATAACCTCCCACCTAAGCGGTTTGTTTTACAGAACTGCAAACCTTATTCAGCTTGGTATAAAGCCAGTGTATGTATTTGACGGCAAGCCGCCAAAGTTAAAAGAAAAAACAAGGGAGAAGAGAAAAGAAATTCGTGAGAAAGCAGAGAAAAAATATGAAGAAGCTCTGAAGGAAGGAGCAATAGCTGAGGCAAGAAAGTATGCGCAGCAAGCGATAAAGCTTAGTGATGAAATGGTTGAAGATGCGAAAACACTTTTAGATTATATGGGCATAGCGTATCTGCAGGCGCCAAGCGAGGGCGAAGCACAGCTTGCCTGGATGTGTGAAAATAATTTAATTTACGCTTCTGCCTCCCAGGACTATGATGCTTTGCTTTTTGGCTCTCCATTGCTAATTAGAAACCTTACAATTAGCGGAAAAAGAAAAGCACCCGGGAAAAATTATTATTACGATATAAAGCCGGAGCAGATCTCTTTGCAGGAAAATTTAGAAGCGTTAGGCATTACTAGAGAGAAGCTCATCTGGATAGGAATTCTTGTTGGAACAGATTTTAACGAAAAGTTCAAGGGAATTGGACCAAAAAGAGCGTTAGAACTTGTAAAGAAATACGACAGCTTTGATGAAATAATAAAAGCTACAAATCAAACCATTGATTTTGATTGGAAGGCTGTAGAGGAAATTTTCCTTAAGCCGAAAATAGACAAACAGGCAAGAATAAAAGAGGGAAAGCTTAACAAAGAAAAACTGCTGGAATTCTTGTGCGAGGAGCATAATTTTAGCATTGAAAGAGTAAAAAATACCGTAGAAAAAATTGAAACAAAATTAAGCGAGAGAGGCGTGCAGAGCAATCTTTCTGGTTGGTTTTAGTAAATTATTTCAAAGGAACAAATACAAAACCGTATCTTCTTTCTGTAAGGTTAATTTTGCCATCTTTCTTCTGCCAAAGTTCCAATGCTTGGGTTCCAATACCAACAGGCGCCACTAGTTTTCCATTCTCTTTAAGCTGCTCAAATAATCTTTTCGGCACGTCGCTGCAGGCAGCGCTAATAAGGATTCTATCAAAAGGTGCTTTTTCAGCTAAACCTTCACGGCCATTTCCATAAACAACTTCAACATTTGTTATTTTTTCCTTCTTTAAATTTTCTTTAGCAATATCAACTAATTCCGGAATTATCTCAACACCGAACACTTTTCCGTTTTTTCCAACAATTTTACTCAACAAAGCAAGCACATAGCCGCTGCCTGCACCTATCTCTAATATCTTTTGTTTTGGTTTTGGATCTAACATTTCGAGCATTATAGCTATTGTAGTGGGTTGAGAGATAGTTGCTCCTTTTATAAGCGGAAAGGCAGAATCAATGTAAGCGTATTCTCTTATATTCTCCGGAAAAAATAATTCGCGCCTTACGCTAAGGAATGCTTTTTCTATTTCAGCTGATCTAATAATGCCTTTAGCTTTGAGTTGTTCCACAAGCCTTTTCCTTTGCAATGCAAAATTGTCTATCGCTTTCTTTTTATTCATTATTTGCACCGAGCCTCTCCTTTACAAATTTTACAAATTCATCAAAGCGAGAAAATCCGAGTAATTCTTCCTCTGCCACAACCGCAGAGCCAGCAACATTTTTTTCTTTTAATTTCTTGCCGATAATTAGAGGCAGGGTATTGAGCATTCTACTGCTTGCACGTAAACGAGGTGCTTTTTTCTTGAGCTCTGTCCTGCTACTACACCTTGCAACAAGTAGAGAGTTATTTTTTTGCTCTGTGCTTTGCGAATGCGCTCTAAAGGGCGCATTATAAAACACAAAAACCTTTGAGCCGAGTTTATGCAGCTTGCTCAATGCTTCATCATTAATTTCTTCTTCATAAGTTATTTCTGCAGAATAGTTAGGAATTTCAATCGGCTTTGCCAAACTTTCATCAAAAAAACCCTCTAACTTTTTTAAATTAGCAAGGCTTACGTTCTCATAACCGTGCTTATACCTCCAAACTGTTTCTATAGAAATGCCAATATTCATTGCTAAATCCTCTATGGAAATCTTTTTTTCCTTCATTAATTTTTTTAGTTTTTTAGAATCCAATCTTGCGATTGTTTTTCCCCTTGTGTATCTTGCAATAGGCTCTTTTCCGCGGATTAATTCAAAGAATGTCTGTGGAGCAATGCACGCAATCCCGTAGCGTTCGTATATTATTCCTTTTTTCATCTTCCCCTTTTTAGTATGTAGGCCAACAAGAACAAGCACAGCATTAAAGATGGCTGCTATCTTTTTGAGCTCAACTGCTTGGCTTTCATGCAAGGCATCTATATTTGCAAATACCTTTATAACGAAAATAGATTTATCTTTTTTTGCTAATAGATCGAAGCAGACATTACAACTGCTAAAATCCGCTACAGTAAATCCATGCGCGTTCAATTCAAATATCAGCTGCCAAATTGTTTCTTTAAATAAATTGGATTTCATAGGACAACACCCACAACGAATGCTATTAATGCAAGAAGCATTGCTATTTTTGTTAATAGCTGGTTTTTCTTTGGAGTAGTAAACAAAGAAACAACAAAAACGATATCTGCCATAATAATTGTTGGCAGATAATACCAATTGAAAAGTTTGAGATAAATTGGCATAAAGCTAAGTATAACAGCTATCAATATTAACAATGATGCAACAGCTCTGCTAATCTTTATTCCACATAAAATAGGCAGAGTTTTGAGGCCGAGTTTTTTATCCCCTTCTATATCTTCAATATCCCCAAACAACTCTCTACCAAAGTTAGCAAAGAATGCAATCAACATAATAAAAACAACAGCAAAGTTTATGTTTGCCAATGCTAGCGATCCAAACAGGAAGCTGCTTGCAGCAAACCAACTGTCTGTAGCGTTTCCGATTAACGCAATTCTTTTCAACTTTCTGGCATAAAGGAATTCCAAGAAGGAATTTAATATTGCTAAAGCAAAACAATAGTAGTTTATAGAAATTGCAAGAAGGTTTCCAATCGCAAACAAAAGAATTGTGAATAACCATGCCTCTCTTAATGACACTGTTTTTGAGGGCAGGGGCCTCTCCGGGGAATTTATTTTGTCTATTTCTAGATCGTATATATCGTTTAGCACAATTCCAGCGGAGCAAATAAGGAAAACAGCAAGGGGTGCAACTACTGCTAATACAACACTAAATTTTCCTGCGACTAGCATTCCAACAATAGTTGCGATTGCCGCCAGCAGGCCGTTGCTTGGCCTTATAAACTTTAACCAAACAATTAATCTTTGCATAGCTAAAATTTTAGTATAACAAAATTTTTAATAGGTTGAAATTCTTATTATTACGAGTATTATGCCTCAAAGGCCAAGAAGAAAGAAAAAACCAACAGAGGTTGTTCACTACAAATGGGTTCCTCCTAGAAATCCTTGTAGTGAAGAATGGAGAGAAATCCATGAGAGGCTAAGGGAAACATTGTATGAGTTGGGCTATAGCAGAGAGAAGGCTATTTGCATCGCTAATGCAATAGTTGAAAACAATCTGCATCACCGCTTTTTCTATTCTGGCGAAAGAGGAAGAAAGCGTATTATCAGGGAATTAAAAAGCAAAGGAATACTCTAAAGCTTGTTGTTGTAGAATTGCCCAGGCCGGGATTCGAACCCGGGTCGCCGGCTTGAAAGGCCGGAATGCTTGGCCGACTACACCACCTGGGCAAACTTTTCAAAAAAGTTTGATCAAAACATTAATATTTTTAATGAAACTTTTTCTTAAAAAGTTTCGTTGGCTACACCACCTAGGCAGACCTTTCGAACCAAACACCAAATTCAGTTAAAAAAATTTTTT
>JAGHAR010000059.1 GCA_021161405.1 Candidatus Iainarchaeum sp. | reverse complement strand
TTATCTATGCCTGCGGCTATCTTACTTTTGTTGAATTTTGACTCAACATCAACGTAAATTACTTTCATGCAATGGTTTTTAAGGAAAGGCCTATGCCCTACATGAATTAGCAGATCGCAGTTTGCTCTTTTTGCTTCTTCATCCCTTACATCGCAGGCACCGTAGCATGGATCCACAAAAAGCAAAACCCTTGCTTTGGTATTTTTTTCTACGCTATTTACAATCTCTGCTGCGCTTGTTTTTAAGCCTTCTGGAATTTGGATTGCTACTATTTTTGCTTTTTCCCTTTTCACTATTTTGATTATCTTTGCAATAGTTTTTTTTATATCGATCAAAATAAGCACCTCAAGGTTTTGACTTTCTCAGCAGAATTCTTTTCTGCTCCTCGATAACAATTCGTTTTATTCTTTCAACAGCATCTATGTTTGCAGATATAGAATCTATGCCGAATTCCACAAGCTTCCTAACCATCTTTGGATTGTTGGCTGCCTGCCCACAAATCGATGTTTCTATCTTTGCTTTCTTGCACTTCTCTATTACGTGCTTTATCTGTCTTAAGACAGCAGGATGTGTTTCGTCGAATAATTTCTGTATCCTTTCGTTGTTTCTGTCAACACCTAAGGTTAATTGGGTTAAATCGTTTGTACCGAAGCTTATGAAATCTATTCCTTCTTTTATTAATTCATCTATTGTTAAAGCTGCGGCAGGCGTCTCTATCATAACCCCAAATAAAGGTTTTTTGTTGTCAGGATCCAAGCCCAATTCGATTGCTATTTCCTTCGCCTTTTTGACCTCTGTGGCATTAGAAACAAAAGGCAGCATTACGCCGATGTTAGTGTAGCCCTCCTCTATGAGCTCTTTAATTGCTCTGAACTGCGCCTTAAGTAATTCTGGTTCGTCCAAATCGCGTCTTATACCGTGCCAACCAAGCATAGGATTTGCTTCTCTTGGTTCGAGTTCGCCTCCCTTTAGCTCTCTGAATTCATCTGTTCTCGCATCAAAGGTTCTGTACCAAACAGGTTTGCCTTTAAATGCTTCCACAACAGTTCTTATGCCTTTTTTAACAGCTTGAACAAGCTCTTCCTGCCTGTTCTGCCTTATATATTCTGCTGGATGTATGCCAGAAGCGGTTATCATATGCTCTGCTCTTAGCAATCCAACGCCAGCAGCATTTGTTTCTGCTGCTCTTTTTGCTGCTTCAGGCAGTGCTACATTCACCTTAACCTTTGGAGCAATAGCCTCTAGAAATTCCAGAAGTTCTTCTGTTTCTTTCTTTAGCTCCTTCTCAGACATTTCCGCAGCAGGTTTTTTTCCGAATTCTGCAACTATCTTGGCTGCGATTTCCTGAGTTTCTTTCTTTAGGTTATGTGCTGCGGCTATCGCTTTTTCAAGTTTGTCGATTTCGAATTTTTTGATTAATCTTTCTTCCTCTTCCCTGCTTCTCTCAATTTTTATCTCTCCCTTGTATATTTTTCCCTCATAGCCATCCACAGTAATTATCTGGCCATCTTTTATCTTTTTTGTAGCTGCTTCAGTTCCAACAATGCAGGGAATTCCAAGTTCGCGGCTTACTATTGCTGCATGGCATGTTTTACCTCCTTCGTCTGTGACTATTGCCTTACTTTTTTTCATTATCGGAACCCAGTCCGGATTTGTCATCCTTGTAACTAAAATTTCATCCTTTTGTAATTTCTCTGCATCTTTTGCATCTAATATTATCCTTGCCTTTGCAGATACTACTCCTGGGCTGGCTCCTATGCCACTAAGGATTGGTTTTGCCTTTATTTTAGTGTGCCTTTTTTTTGCATAGGCGGTTATTGCCCTGCTTTGCACTATATAAAGCTTTCCTTCTTCGAGAGCCCATTCAATATCCTGGCCTTTGCCGTAGTGCTTTTCTATTTCCAACCCTAATTTTGCCAGTTCTAATATTTTGCTGTCTTCCAATTTCTGCTTTCTTTGGTTTTCTTTCTTTATTGGTTTTCTCTCGTTGCCGTGTGTTTTACTTACAAGCATCCATTCCTGCGCTCTAACAATTTTCTTTACAATTTGCAGTTTGTTTTTATCTACGTAATAGGTATCCGGAGTAATTTCTCCCTGAACAATTGGCTCTCCAAGGCCAAATATTGCCTCGATTGTTAGGATGTTTTCCATGCCTGTGGGATCTGTAGAGAACATTACACCACTGACTTCTGAGCGGACCATTTTCTGTACTACAACAGCAATTCCTATCTTTTCGGTGGGAAAGCCCTGCTTTTTCCTGTAATATGTTGCCCTAGGAGTAAACAAACTTGCCCAGCAGTTCTTTACAGCGTTTATAAGCTCTTCAATTCCTTTAACATTCAAATATGTTTCTTGCTGTCCTGCAAAGCTGGCTGTTGGCAGATCTTCTGCTGTAGCAGAGCTCCTTACAGCAACCGCCTCTTCCTTACAGATTTCCTTATATGCTTTTTCAATTTTTTCAATTAACAATTCTCCCATATTGCTTTTTCTTATAAGCTCTCTTATCTTTGCGGTTTTTCTCTCCAGCTCTTGCGTATTGTCAACATCTATAGAATTTGCAATCTTTATTATCTTCTCTTTTATGTTGTTTTTCTCCAAGAATTCAAAGTATGCTTTAGCGGTTATAACAAATCCTTGTGGCACAGGCATCCCTATCTTTAGCAGTTCTCCGAGGTTTGCTGCTTTACCGCCAGCTATGCTAACATCCTCTTTGGTTAGCTGTTTTAGATTTACTACGAGCATCCAAATAATTAGGAATTAACAATTAAAATAATTTTTGGCTCACTTTCCTTCTTTTTCTTCTTTTTGCTTTTCTTCCTTGGCTTCTTCCTTTGTTCCTTCTTTTTCTTTACTTTCTTTTTCTCCCTCTTCTGCTTTTTCTTCTTTTTCTGCTTCCTCCTCTTTCTTCTCTTCTTCTGCCTCTGCTTCCTCCTCTTTCTCCTCTTCTATAATCCGCATCCTCTTTGGCAGAGTTCCTATCGATTTTACATCTTCTCCTATATCTACACTTACTTTGCATGGGAGTTTGGCAGAAGCTTTCTTCAATATTCTTGCTGCGGTTTTTGCATTTCCCTCTGTTAATACTAACACGCTGAATATAATCGTTCCTTTCCTAACCCTTGCAGCTCTGCCAATTGCCTTTCCGAATGCTAAACTCATCCCTTGCGAAACTCTGTCAGCACCAGCTCCTTGCGCCTGTTTATTTTCCCTCATTACATGATGCGGGAATATTCTTAAGCGCATAAAAAAATTGTCTTTGCCAAGTTTCTTTACAAGGGCTCTGTTTATAAGCATTCTTACAGCTTCTAGCGCATTTTCCCTTATTTGTACTGCTTCCTCCGCAATTAGATTTACTATAAATTTATACTTCCTTTGCGGATTTCCCATATTAAACTGCCTTACTCTTAGGCCAGGCACGCCACCAATATAATTCTTCCTGTGCACACTGATAGCTATCCTTGTGTATGGCCTCTCTAGCTTCCTGTAACAGTGTGCTGGTCTGAGTGCCATTTTCTCCCTCTTAAGAATTTGAGATAAAACAATTCCCTATGTAAATATTTTTAAGGATAGCGGAGGGGGGGAGTCGAACCCCCTTGACTCGGTCTGCAGCCGAGCGCGTAGCCGTTCCGCCACCTCCGCTCAACCTTTTACAAAGGTTGATCAAATGTGCTACATTCCTCGCTCCGCTCGGAAGTAGCACTTCACTTATAGATATATTGATCTTTTATGTTCTTTTTATTTTTATTTCTTTGATCAAACTTTCTTTCTAAGAAACTTTTTACAAAAGTTTCATCAAAATGTGCGACGTTCGTTGCTTCGCAACGAAGTCCCACTTAGCTTATAGACATATTGATTTATCTTGCCTTAATTTCTTTGATGAAACTTTCTTTTTAAGAAAGTTTCTTTTGATCAAACTTTTTTTCTAAAAAAGTTTGTGACAAGAGGGTTAAAAATTTAATGCAAGAAAAAATAAGATATGTCTGAATTGAAGGGAAAGATTGCTTTCGCTTCTGATTTTCATCTCGGCTATGCGAAAAATGAAGAGCTTTTTAAGGAGGCCTTTGAGAATGCGGCAAAGGTTATAGAATTAGCAATGGAAAAAGCAGATGCGCTTGTGCTTGCAGGCGATATTTTTGATTCGGATGTACCAAGCCAAGAGACATGGTATCATGCCTTCAGAGTTTTTTCTGCTGTTAAAGGCAAATCTGCTGGAATTGAATTTGTAAAATACGATAGAGAAGGTAATGCAAAGTTGATTAGACCAGAGAATTTTCCAATTTTTGCTACACACGGCACACATGAATTTCGAGGCAAAGACCTACGCAACGCTCTCGAAATTCTGGAAAGCGCTGGCTTAATATATTATATTGGCGCTGGCAGGGTTGAATTTGAAAAGGTTGCTATTCATTTTATGGGCGGTGTTCCAGAAACAAAAGCAAAGACAGTATTGCAAGCGCTCTCGCCCAAAGCTGTGCAAGGGAAGCAAAACATCTTTGTTTTGCACCAGAGCTTTAAGGAATTTTTACCTTTTAGCGAGGATGTTGCAAGTTTGTCAATAGCTGATCTTCCTGCAGGATTTGATCTGTATGTTTGCGGTCACATGCACTGGCCAAACGTTTTAGAAAGCAATGGCAAAAGATTGCTCCTTACAGGTTCTACAATTTTTACACAGCTGAAAGAAATAGAAACTAAGAAGGAGAAGGGCCTCTGGCTTTACGATTACGATACCAAAAAGCTTGAGTTTGTTCCAATTCCAGATCAAAGAAAGGCTTTGTATATTACAATAAAAGTAAAGAATTCCAACACGGAGGATATTAAGAAAAAGGTTTTAGAGGAATTGAATTCGATAGATTTCGGAAAATTTAGCAAAAAACCCCTTATAAGGATAAAATTATCCGGAAGTTTAGCTAAAGGAGTGATGCCAAGCGAGGTTAACCTTTCTGATGTTTTAAAGGAATTTGAAAACAAAGCTATAATAACAATCTCCAAAGATTTAGAGATTGCTGATTTTAAGAAAAGAATTGACGAGATAAGGAAGAGCATGCAGGAGAAGAAGTCGATATCTTCTATCGGACTTGAAATACTGCTAAAGAAACTGGAGGAGAGCAATTTCTCAAAGAGCTTTGATGCTACAGAGCTCTTTAAGCTGTTGGAAGAGGGCAAGATAGACAAAGCAGAAGAAAAATTAAACTCAAAAATTAGCGATTAGATCTGCTTTTGGCAAATTCTGTTAACATAGCGAGGCTCTTTAATCCTTCATATATATTTGTAAAGCAAGAAATTCCTTTTGTTTCGAGCTTGTCTATCAGCTTTATAGATGCAGAATCTAATGCTATAAACAAGATAGGTTTTTTTGGCTTTTTTGGAAAAGCATCAACTAATTCGTAGTTAAGCGAGGGCAAAGCAAACAAAGCAATAACTACGATGCTGCTAACGTTGTCATCTTTAAGCCCTGCCTCTATCGCAGCTCTGTAATGCTCTGTATTTGCTCCGCCTGTCAAATCTAGAGGATTTGCAACAGTTGCAATCTCAGGCAGAATTTCCGATAATTTCTTCTTTGTAGAGTTGCTCAATTCTGCAAGTTTTAGCCCTTCTTTAATTGCATGGTCTGCAGCTATTACTCCGCAGCCGCCTCCATTTGTTATTACCAACACTCTATTTCCTTTCGGCAGGGGTTGTTTCTCTATTATCCTTGAAAAGTTCACAAGCTCAACAATATTCTCCGCTTCTATTGCTTTTGCCTGTTTAAACGCAGCTCTGTATATCTCTGCCTTTCCAGCTAGGCTTCCGGTATGTGAAAGGGTTGCCTTTGAAGTTTCTTCAAATTTTCCTCCCTTTAAAACAATTAGCGGTTTCTTTGCGGATGCTTCCTTCAAAGCCCTTAGAAATTCCTTTCCATTTTTTGTCCCTTCTATGTATATTGCTATAACTGAAGTATCCCTATCCTTTGCCAGAAAATCTATTAATTCAACTTCGCTAATGTCCATCGCATTTCCGTAGGATGCGAATTTTGCTATTCCTCCGCGGTTTTTTGCGATTAGATCAAGGAGAGAAATTCCCAATGCACCGGATTGTGAAACCAGAGATATTCCGCCAGCTTCTGGAATTTTAGTTCTACTGCTGTCTATGAAGGTTGCATTTAGATTGTGCTTTATATTTAAAATTCCGAAACAGTTTGGGCCGAGTATTCGCATCTTTTTGCTTTTTTTTGCGATTTCTTCTAGCTCTTTTGCAAGCTTCATATTTCCAACTTCTGAAAAACCAGCACTTATTATAATTACATATTTTGTTTTCGCTTCTATACATTCCTCCAAAACTTTTGGAACTATTTTTGCTGGTACAGCTATTATCGCCAAATCTATTTCTCTGTTAATTTCTTTTATGCTGCGATAGGATTTCTTTCCCTGTATTTCAGGATGATTAGGATTTACAGCAAACAATTCTCCTTTAAAGCTATTAAGCAAGTTTTTGAAGATTGTGTAGCCGATGCTTCCCTTCTCGTTGCTTGCACCTATGACAGCTATGCTTTCTGGATTAAACAATCTTTCCAACACAAAAACCACTTACCGCTAGTATTAATCCAAAAATTCCTTATTTTTTATCTTCTCTGGCAGATAAGTGTCTGCAACAAAGCTTAGGCTTTTATTGGCTAATGCCTGTTGCTCTATTCTGATTTTTTTGCTTATTGCCATTTTAAGCTGCCTCTGCCATTCTTTTGTTTTAAACCATGCATAGTCAAGCATCTCCTTCGCTCGTTTAATATCTCCTTCTTTCATTTTTTCAGTAACGTTTTCTAAGTTGTATCTTTCAACATCATCCAAAGTCATGCCTATGTATTTAGCATCCGGACATGCGAGATATTCGCTGTGCGCTGCTAATGCCATCGAGCCCTGCTTTATAACGCTGTATATGTACCAACCGTATGGATCGCCATCTGTAAAAACAATTACAGGCAATTTTTTCTCATACCTTAACCTGTGTATTAATCTTCTTGTTCCTCTTGCTGCTTGGCCGCCTGTGCCAATAAGAATCGCCTTATGTTTTTTTGCGAATCCTTCCTCCACAAGCCTCTCGTACATTGCGCTTGTTTCTATTACCAATACAAATTTTGCGTTTACCTTCCTTATCTCTATTTCTTCCGGCTCCATTCTAGACATTATGCTCCATCCGCCGCGGCCCAATTTTAGGCAATTGAAAGTGTCGTTGTTATGCATTCTATCTCTTAGCGTAATATCCCCGTAGAGAGAGCCTTTTGGGTTAGCGTGTAGATTCAACCTCTCTCTAATAGTATCTACAGCATGCTCCACATCAACTATACATGCATCACTTTCGCTTTGGTCTTCAAATGTATTCTCTTTAGATTCGCCAAGAGTATGTTTAAGTTCGTAGTAAATTTCACGAATCGCTGCTGTTTTATTTTCCTTGAGATATTCGTGCGTTTTTGCCATTACAAGCATTGTTTGCATAAATTTCCTTGCATGCCCTATATTCAGAAAATTCCTTGCGGTGGTTTTTTTGCCAAGTTTTATCAGGCCTGTTTTCTCATCGAAAGAAACATTGCTTCTACCGCGTGTTTTGGTTACGAATATCGGATCCTTTGAGGAATTTATTTCTCTGACTATCTTCTTTGCAATCTCCTCTATTGCTTTTGCAATTTCCTTTGGACCTTTTGTACGCTTCTCCCTCAGCCTTCTCTTTGGCTTAGTTGCTTTCTTTGGCATTTGATTTCACCTCTTTTCCGCGTGCTTCCGCTCTGGCCTTTTCAATCTTCTCTTCAAGCTCTTCAAGCTTTAGCTTATCTAATACTAATTTCTCCAATTTCTTCTTTAATTTATCTTCCTTAACCTTTGTAATTTTTGCCAATGCAGAACTAACTTCGGGAATGTATTTCATGAAAGCCTCTCTTCGCATCTGCTTTTCCCTTTCCTTTCGCAATGCAGCAAGATATCTGCTTGTTCTCCTTCCAGAATCCATTAGAGCTAATTTTATTTCCTCTACAATTTCATCAATATCCGCTACCGCTTGCTTTCCTGCACCAGTGTAGGGCACATATACAGAAACCAAACTAACAAAGACAGTTACTGGCGAATTCTCAAAATCTTTTAGGCCGTAGCGTTTCCAATCTACACTCTGCACAGCTTTTGTTATTGCGCAGCTTCCAGCATCAAATAGCAACGGAACTTTGTTTGCGAATCTCATTATCTCTGCTTTTTTTTCTCCGTTAGCTAGAGTCCTGCCTGCTTCTCCACCAACACCTATACCAACCTCAACCTGAAATGCAAAGCCGCCTGCATATACCTTGGGCTTCCTCGAAACCACGCTTAAAAATTCCGGCTTTACTATTGTTTGGAAGGATTTTTTGATCTGCTCTTCGCCTATCGGACTTAAAGTGTCTGTTGAAGGAGCAAGGAAATCTGTTTCGCGGAATGCTTTAACAATCTGTTCTGCTTCCTCCCATGTTAAGCTTCTTGGATCTTTATTTAAATCGAAATTAACCTTCTTGCTTATCTCCTCCAATGCTTTAGCGCCCATTCTATCGAAATCGTTTTTTAGGAAGGAAATTACTTTCTGCGCTTTTGTTGAGCGGGCATAGCTTAGCACATCATCAACAGTAACTCCTTTTGGATGCGGCTTTACAGCTTTTGGTTTTTTTGGAATTTTGTTAGAGGTCCTCTTGAAGATATGTTTCTTTCCGGAAGGGTCTGTAAATTTTATTGTTACATGCGGATTTGCTATTGCAGTTCTCCTTATATACTCTAGCGGACTCTGCTCAGATTCTTTGTAGAGCACTTCTTTGAATTTGGCTCTTACAGCCACTCCTCTAAAATTTCTCTTAAATTCCTTATAGTTGGATAGCTTTGGCTGGTTTGTTTTTGCATCTATGCTTATCTCCACCGCAAAACACTTTCCATTGCCTGTGCCGGAGATTACCTTTACTGGTTTGCCTGTTGTCATTTGACTAAACATAGTGCAGCCTGCAGCCCCTATGCCTTGCTGTCCGCGCATCTGCATTAGTCTATGAAACTTTGTTCCTGCTAAAAGCTGTCCGAATGCCTTTCCGACAACCTCTTTTGTTAGTCCCGGGCCGTTGTCCTTTACAGTAACCTCGTAATATTCAGGGCCGAGCTCATCGATCTTTATTTCTATCTCCGGAAGAATATTGGCTTCTTCACACGCATCTAAGGAATTTGTAACATATTCATGTATTATTGTTGTTAGTGACCTTATCTTGCCGTAGAGGCCGAGCATCTGTCTATTTTTCTTGAAGAATTCAGCTACACTATGCTCCTTAAATTCCTTTGCAAGCGCTTCCGCGGTTGTTGTAATATCTATCTGCTGCTCCTTAGCCATAATATCACAACCTAAAACTCCTTCGCATTAACATTCTATCTAATTCAGCAAATGTTTTCTTGTGGCTTGCCCCGGAGAGAAGCATCTCCACGGCTTTTCTCGCCTTTTCAATATCTTCAACATGCCCGATAATGCTTATTGTTTTGCCCTGCACAGATAGGAAGCAATTCGTCTTTTCCTCTATCTTTTCCCTTGCACTTCCTTTACGTCCTATTACTCTGGCACGTTTTACCTTTGCAGCATTTTCGGAATTTACCCAGTCCCTTAGCTCTATAATATCTAGCATATATTCTGGCTCTGCCAAGAGCATTGCCTTCTCTGGAGAGAATCCTCTTGCTATCGCCTTTACTATATCCTGCGCAATTACCGTGTTTTGCGGTTCTCCCTCTATTATTGCTGTGCCTGTTTTGGAATCTATTTCTATCTTTGTTTTTGTTGTCTCTTCTATCTGTTTTTTTACTTCTCCCTTTTTGCCTATAGCTATGGCTATCCTCTGCTTCGGAATTTTCATTTCTACTCTTTGCAGCATACTAGCACCAAAACAGCCAGAATTTGCTCTATAATATAGAAATGTATAAATATTTATAAATTATACCTCGAATTTTCGCACCTTTTCCCTAAGTTTGCTAGCATCTGTCTTTAGTCCTTGTTTTGTTAGATATTTTGCCATATTTCGCAGATCTCTTTCAAAGAATTCCTCTGCTCTTGGATGCTCTAATGCTACTGCTTGCCCGCAGTCGATTATTACGAACTCCTCATTGTTGTTTAGAATGTTATACTCGGAGAGATCAGCATGGATAAGCCCTGCTTTTTTTACCATCAAAGCAAGGCTTCTAACAACGAACTCCTCAAACTCTAGGATATCTTTGGGCGGGGAATATTTCAGCAAAGGAGCAGCATTTTCTTGCCCAATAAATTCCATTACCAATACGTTTTCTCTGAATGCTATTGGCAAAGGCACTCTAATGCCAGCGTTGTTTAATTCCTCTAAGTTTCGGAATTCTTTTCTGGTCCATGCATACACTATATCGTGCTTCTCCCTGCCAATGTTAGTAAACCTTGGATCGTGCTCAATATATGCAAGCATATTCTTGAAATCGCTTGTTTCAATTTTGTAAATTTTTACCGCTCTTGGGTTGTTTGCTGCATCTACTGCTTTACATACAACAGCTTCTTTGCCGGAGCTCACAATATATTCTAAATTGTTAAAATATCCCTTCGTTGCTAAAGAATGTATTGCTAGGATTGTTCTTTCATCAAACACTCTATCAAATATCTTTTGGAGTGCTTCCTCTCTTATAATATCTCTTATTGTAATTTCCTTCCTGTCCATAAGAATTAGGAATTCTTAATTGTTTTAAATTGTTCATTTGCTGTATTCCAAATCTTTTAGTAGGCCCCTTCTCTTCAGCTGGTTTGCTTGGTTCGGCAGATATCTCCAGACAATATCTCCCTTTTCATCCTGAAATTCCCAAACCTTTACAATAACCAAATCGCCATCCCTAACCCACACCTTTTTCCTTAACCTGCCAGGTATTCTGCACAACCTTTCTTTTCCATCTATGCACTTAACCATTAGATGGTTAGCTCCAAGAAGCTTTGTAACAACGCCAAGCAATTCGTTTTCCTTTTCTTTTGGTAGTCTAATCCTTGCATTCTCTTCCATAGTATCACTCGATTATATATATCTGCAGATGCGGAACTCCGGAAATTCTTTTAATATTGTTCTCTGTTGCTAAGCCAACCTCTATTGCTGCTTTTACTGTCTTCTCTCCTACTAGGTTTATATTTGTGTGTTCTTTTAGAATTTCTTTGAATTCTTCCTTTCCTATTTTTTCCTTTCCATAGAACGCTTTTGTTATGTAGAAATCAATCCCGTTATTTTTGAGCTTTTTTTCGAGCAGTTCTGCATCGCATGCTGCCAATACTTCGCCAGTTGCTGAGGAGTGTATTTTATAGCAGATCATTTTATCGCCTTTAGTGGTGTTAATGCACCGCATGCCTCGCATTTCAGCATCTTAACTCCGTGTTTCTCAATTATTTTTGTATCTGGCTTCTTGCAAATAGAACACAGAACAAAGCTATTGGCATAATTCTCAATAACCTTCTGAATTTCCTCTATGCTTAGCTTCCTATTTAGGACAAGCTGCTGCCCGGAAACAGTAACAGCGCTTGCTGTTTCCCTTGCTAAAAATTTAAAGAAATGTCTCTCTGGTCTGTTGAATACTTTTAGTATCTGCTGATAATTCCTAATTATTGTCTTATTTCCTTGGTTTATTACATCCGCTACTGGCATTTCAAATCTCTTTCTAGTTAGTGTTTTTTTCGGCAAGGATTCATATGCTCGTTTTAACAATTTTTCATATTCCATAGAAAGAATTGGAGAGGCAAACAATTAAAAATCATAGTTTATTTTTAGTTTTAGGGTTGCTATGATTTTGGAAAATTTTCAATTAAAATTGGCAGAACTTCTAAACGCTTTGCTAATACATTTCGGCTTTTTGGGTTTGTTTGTTGCAGCCATAATTGCTAACGCCACTGTTTTTCTGCCTCTTCCCTTAGATGCCTTTATATTTTTTGCTGCTGGCCTGTTTGTTCCATTCGGAATTTTGAGTCCGTTAATTATTGCTCTTGTTGTAGGGGCTGGCTCAGCAATAGGAGAGCTCTCTTCCTACTTTGCCGGCTATTTTGGAAAGCAGACAATTGAAAAAGTTAGGGCGTTGCATATTGCTCCTCCAGATGAAATAATTAAAATGCTCCATGCAAAAGGCTGCATATTCATATTCCTCGGTGCCTTTACGCCGTTTCCGTTTGATGTTATTGGAATTGTTGCTGGTATTTTAAAATACAATATTAAAAAATTCGTTGTTGCCTGTTTTGCTGGCAAATTTCTGAGATATCTGATTATAAGCTATGCCGGCTATCTCGGTATAGAGGCAATTAAAGCATTCCTCCTATAGCAAAGCTACTGAATACAAGAAGCATAAAAACCGCTTGTAGTGGCACTGCAGGCATTGCCCTCTTTAACTTTGCGGCTATTACAAGAGTTATCAGAATTCCTATATATGAGGAAAGCAGTAGCAAAATAGTTAATGCAAAGTTTACTCTTAATGCAGAGCTGGCAAACATTAGCGGAATAACCAAATCTCCGCCGCCAAGCTCATATTTATGCTCCTTTGTCGGCATCGCTATTGTAAAGGGCAGGTTTTCTTTCACAACTTCTTTTGCTAATATCTGCATATGCTTAGTAACAAACACTGCAATAATATCGTAGAGGCCAACAAGAAGCACAAGTATTGCTACCGGCACTAAACCGAGGGAAACACCTAGCAGTGAGCCAGCAACAGCTACAGCCATTATTGCAACAATATTTCTCGCTATTAATCTTTTTCTAAAATGCCAAAAAACAATCGTAAAAATTATCCCAAATACTGTTCCGTAATGTCCGATAAAGGCCTCTGCAGCTAGCGAGGAGGTAGAGAAAACAAGCATTATTACAATAGGCCAAATAAGCTTTCTCAGCTTTATGTATTTCATTAGAATAAGGATTACAAATGTCATAATCAATATCAATGCCATCATGCCGAATGCATTCGATATATCTTCAGGATTCTCGCTAACTATGGTTGTTTTAATTCCGGCTTTGATTAGGCCTGCTGCTACAGCTAACCCGAGTAGTTGCGTAATGAAAAAAATCAGAGTGAATATGGCAATTGCTTTGAGAACAGGCCTGCTAACTTTAGAAGCCATAGTTTAGATTTTGTGCGATAAGTTAATATTTAGTTAGGCGCGCCTGTCTACAGGTGCAACAGTATAGTGATCTGGTTTATATATTTCTCCTTTCCTTTCGAGTTCGCGCAGTAAACTTAATGTTTCTTCCTCACTAACCTTCTTTGTTTTCATTTCCTCAACTATATCTTCTATTGGAACTCTGTCCATCTCTGTGGCTTTCATCCTTATTATATTCAGAATTTCTCGCATCCTCTCTGTTTTGCTGTATGCTTGGCCCAGAGTTAAATAATCTATATTAATTGCTCCTGTTTCCGGATCTCTTAGCAAGCCGAGAGATTCTGTCATCAATGCAATAGCCCTCTCAGCATCCTCCTTTGTTACTTTATCACTTAACCTTACCCTTGCGCTTGCCTCGGCAAGCCTTATCAATGCCTCTAATTGCCTATGCGTTGCTGGATAGCTCATTCTCTCCTCTTCTGTCTGCTTGCCCTGCTTTCTTAGATTCACGTAGAATTTGGAAATTTCTTCCATTGCCTCATCCGTTAAAACAGGAAAGATGTTCTGCCTTGCATAGGAAATATACTTTCTCAGCAGTTCTGGCGGTATTGGCGGCGTAGCAATTGCTTCTATTTCCTTCTCTTCACTCTTTTTTATCTTTGCTCCTTTCTTTTTCGACTGATAAAGGAGCTCGCCTGCTTTGTGCGTTTTCAAAACATGTTTTGCTATTTGCATATCTTTCGTTTCATCCAAAACATCTTTTATAACAAAGAAGAGGTCAAACCTCGATATTAGTGTTGGCGGCAGGTCAATCTGTTCAATTACATTTCTATATTCATCAAACCTTCCGAATTTTGGATTTGCAGCTGCCAATATGCTTGTGTCTGCTTTAAAACGTGTTACTATTCCTGCCTTCGCTACAGAAACCATTCCTTGCTCCATTGCCTCGTGCAAAGCGGATCTATCGTTATCATCCATTTTGTCTATTTCATCTGCCATACAAATACCGCCGTTACTTAACACTAATGCCCCTGCCTTTAATGTCCAGCCGCCCTCACCAAATTCATCTTTGACAGCGGAAGCAGTTAGGCCAACAGCACTACTTGTTTTCCCAGCAAAGTATATGCTTTTCGGTGCAATATCATTTGTTGCCTGCAGTATCTGCGATTTTCCAGTGCCGGGATCGCCAACAAGAAGGATGTGTATATTTCCTCTGATTGGCGGATTATTAGGCAAAAATTTTCTAACTCCGCCAAACAGCTGCAGAACAATCGCTTCCTTAACCTTTTCATGGCCGTATATCGAAGGAGCAATGCTCGCAACTAATTTTTCATATATCTTTGGGTCTTTGGCTAACCTTTTTATTTCTGCCTCTTCCTCTGGCAGAATTTCTACTTCCTCAAATTCTTTTTCGGTTTCCTCTAAATGTATTGCTTCCAAATACCTCCCGAATAATGTTTTCCGGGCTTGCCCGGGATACAATCTGAGAATTCCAACAAATTTTGTTTTATCTCCTGGAGCCAATCTATTAACCAAATCATCGCTTACATGCACATCTAGATATGTTGCCTGCTCACTCCCGTGTAATTTTTCCAAAGGCTCCTGAATTTGTATCTTCTGATAGTTAACGAATTCGCTTTCGCTCTCAAT
>JAGHAR010000120.1 GCA_021161405.1 Candidatus Iainarchaeum sp. | reverse complement strand
CAAGCGCAAAGCATTTACTAACCTAGCTGAAGAAATCAAGAAAAGAGTTGCCTACATCGCGAGACAAAGAAGAAGAGGCATAGCAGCTAATGTGTGCAGTAACGAGTTCCGGTCATTCTTAGCAGCTCGTAATTTAGAAGGGTTGATAGCGGCATTCGAAAGTTTACCAGAAATGGAAAGAAGAACGCAGCGTGGAAGAGAGCTCTATGAAAATTTAGTAGGACTCTTTGCGGCGGCAGCACAATCATTCCTGCAAATAAGAAGGAGACACAGAAAACAAGCAGAATTGCAAAGAGCCTTGTTCGGTGTATAGGGATACGCTAAAAGAAGATGGCGGCATTCGAACAGAAAGAGTTCTTAGTGTTCTGTAGTTAGAAAAACAATTTCAGCCACAATAACTTGACAGCAACGCAACATAAATAAATTTAAATTAAAATATGCTCTCTTTTCTCTAATGAGAAGGAAGGTTTTGCCTCAGGGCAGGATAGAAAAGCCAGAAGATAAAGCCTGGCTAAGATGGTTTGAAAAACTCGATGAAAAAGAGCACGAGAATTTTTTGAAGCAGGCAGGCCTAAGCGAGGAAGACATTGAAGAATGGAAGCAGTGGAGCAAAAAAGACGGTAACCTTGATGAGCTACTCGAAAAGATTGAGGAAGAGCTTGTAACAGAGGAGAGGCCAAAGCGAGGGAAAAAGTAGCAAAAAAGGGTTTAAAAAGTGTTTGTAGAATATATTAGATAAGAGAAGCAAAAATTATGCAAATTCTAATACTTTAAATGAGAGGTGATGTAAGTGGAGCTAGAGGAGATATTCGGCAAAATAGACGAGGAAACGCGCCTCAAGCTTCTTGAGGAAGAGTTCAGAATGCGAAAAAAACAGCCGGAAGCATGGACAAAGACAAAGTATAGAAAGTATGCTAATTTTGTAGGTAGGAGGAAAAAGAAAAAGGAATAGCTCTAATTCTCCTTTTTCACTATATTTATGGGGTGAATTTATTTTCGCAACGAATTGTAATTTTTGTTATTTTTAATTAATGGAGGTAGAATAATGGAAAATAGGAATAGAGCATTCAAGAAACGCTTCTATAGACCAAGGAATACACCAGTAGAGGAAGGCAAAGAGTACAACGTAACAATAGAAGCTCTCGGTTCAAAGGGAGACGGCATAGCGAAAATCCAGGGCTTTGTTGTTATTGTCCCTGGTACAAAGGAAGAAGACAGTGTAAAGGTAAAGATTAATGCGGTTCGCGGAAGCGTTGCCTTTGCGGAAAAGATAGAATAGCAGAACATTGCACAGAACTGTTGTTTTTATTTTTCTTTTTTTCTCTATTTTTTGATGCAAGAAGATAAGAAAACAAGAAAGGCCATAGCCATAATAGAAATTCTGGAAAGAGAAGGCATAAAGCTAAGGAAGCAGAGATTTACTCCGTTCCAATCTTTGGTTGCAACTGTCTTAAGCGCAAGAACAAGAGATGTTGCAACGTTAAATGCTGCGAAGAAACTATTTGCTAAATATCCAAATGCGGAGGATTTAGCAAAGGCAAAGCCAAAAGAAGTGGAAAGGCTGATCCATGGAGTTGGATTTTATAGGCAAAAAGCAAAACGCATAGTTAAGTTAGCGAAGATAATTCTGCGTAATTATAACGGCATTACTCCGCAGAGGTTTGAAGATTTGATTAAGCTGCCTGGCGTAGGTAAAAAGACAGCGGCTTGCGTACTGTGCAATGCATTCAATAAGCCAGCAATATGCGTAGATACACACGTCCATAGAATTGCCAACCTCCTCGCTTTGGTGAACACAAAAACAAGAGAGGAAACTATGGCTGAATTAGCAAAAATTCTGCCAAAGAAATACTGGTGCAGAATAAACAGCTGCCTTGTTGCCTTGGGCCAAAGAATATGCAAACCTTCAAAGCAACTATGCAATATATGTCCAATCAGCAGGCTGTGCGCACAGCAGAATAAAATTTAATTAAATCGCAATTCTAGTTTTTTATGGGCGCAACATATGATCTGTTCAAAAAAATAGCTGATACCTTTCCAGTGCTAAAAGAGAAAACAGGCACGGTATTGCTTCTGTTCTTTACCTTTGGCATGCTCTTCGGCTATATGCTAAGCAGAACAGGCAATGCAACCTTCCTGCTTGGGCCATTGATAGCAAAGGCATTTATGTGGCGCGATTTAGACGAAGGATTTCTAGTGTTTTTGCTGTTCTTAGTAATAGCAATCTTTTTCCCGCAGTTCGTACCGCATTTGATATAGCAGGATCTGCAAACAGCCAAAAACAGCAATGCTCTATGCTGCCAACAAATGGTAATATTTAATTAATTAATGCGTATAGTCCAGTATGGAATTGGATAAAGCGATTAAAACAAGGAGAACTATAAGGAGTTTTTCCAGAGCTGCAAACAGAGAAGAGATCAGAGGAATTATAGAAGCTGCTCTGTATGCGCCAAGCGCAATGAATTCCCAACCATGGGAGTTTGTTGTTATTGAAAGGCAAGAAAAGAAAGCAAAAATAAGAGGCCTTTACGATAAAGCAAGAAATCTGCTGGGAATTTACAGGCAGGATTCAGAATTCATTGAAAAAGGAACAATTGTAATAATTGTTAGTCCAAAGGAAGTAAAGAATGCAAGAATAAGCTGTGCATTCGCATTGCAGAATATGCTGCTTAAAGCAACGGAGCTAAAGCTAAGCGGTGTTATTCTTGGCGTGCTAAATTCGGAAAAAATAGAAAGAGAATTGGCAGAAATTATAAAATTACCAAGCAACAAGAAGATTTCCTTTGTTGCAGTATTCGGAAAACCCAACAAAAGACCAACTGAAAAGGAGATAAAATCTTTAGAAAGAATTATTCACTTTGATGTTTTTTGAGGAGTTTTCTTACTCCCTCTATTTTAATTTTGCTTTCTCCTAACAAATCCATTATACGCTGCTTTTCCGTAGCCAAACCTTTTTCATCTACCACTATAAAATTAACCTTTTCAGCTGTCATTTCAATTGCTTTGCTCAGCATTTCTGCATCAAAACAGTACAAGGCATACTTTGGACAGATATGCGCAAAACCGATATTTGCTCTAAGCATTAATTTTGAGAATTCGCTCGCATAGTGTAAGCCGCCTATGCCAACCGCTGCCCTTATCCTTTCCTGTTTTTTTGAGAGTGCCTCAATTACAGTAGTAGCTATTGTTTGCGCTGCTTTGCTATCCTGCCATTCTTTAATACTACTTCCGAGTTCAATAAAGCAGGAGGGCTTGCTTTTTATCAAAGGGCCGTGATGGGTTACCTCCGCAACAACCTCATAACTTAATTCTGCTTTTTCCTTTTGCTTTGCCAATTCTCTCAGCAGAGAAATGTTAATTAAAGCGCTTGCAAGTGAGATTTCTCTTGCTTTGCCTCCAAATGCTGCTTCTTTACACCAGTTGCCCGTGGAGTGTACTGTTAAACTCGGCTTTTCGCTCTTTGATTCGTGCTTGCTTAGGAAAATTATTGCATCACTGCTAAGCTCATCAACATAATCTGCATAGATTGTTTCATCATCAATAAAAATAAGCTCAAATTCGTTGTTCGCAAATTCAAGCAAAAATTTTTTATTCTGTCTATATCTGCCGTTCTCTTTAAATCCGTATAAATTTATGAGCTGCGCAGCAATATTTTTTCCTGCCTCGTCTCTGTTAGAAGCAACTAGAGAGAATTTCATAAATTAGTTGAAAATGAAACCATTTTAAAACTATTAGAACCTAAAAAATTGCATATCTCATGCACTAATTTAGTGGGAATATGCGGATAAAGGAAAAGCGCTGGCAGAAGAAGTTTGAAGAAGCAATATGGAAGGAATGGGTAGAAAGCAAAAGATATAGATTCGAAACAAAGAGCAACAAGCCAGTCTTCTCTATTGATACTCCTCCGCCTTATGTAAATACGCCTATCCATATCGGCCATGCAACAACATATGCAATTATGGATATGTTCGCTCGCTTTAAAAGGATGCTCGGCTATAATGTTTTGTTTCCGCTTGGTTTAGATAGGAATGGTTTGCCGATAGAGATGGCCGCTGAAAAGAGGTTTAATGTAAAGCTGAAAGATGTCTCAAGGCAAAAGTTCCTGGAAATGTGCAAACAGATACTCGAAGAGGCCAGTATAGAGAGCATAGATGCATTTAAGAGATTAGGCATTAGCTTCAATTCGTTTGAAGAAGGCAAAGAAATTGGAGATATGTATTTAACAGATTCTCCGGAGTACAGAGCACTGACGCAATCCATATTTATCGATCTATGGCAGAAAGGCCTAATATACGAGGACAAAAGAATAGCAAACTATTGTCCTGGTTGTAGAACAACTATTGCTGACTCTGAGATTGTATATGAGCTAAGGCCGACAAAATTTAACCACATAAAATTTAAAGTAAAGGAAACAGGAGAAGAGATTGTAATTGCTACAACAAGGCCAGAGCTGCTATGCACATGTGCTATGGTTTTATTCCACCCAGAAGATAAGCGCTACAAACACCTTGAAGGAAAGCACGCGATAACGCCTCTCTATGGCAAAGAAGTGCCAATAAAGGCACACCCTATTGCTGACCCTGAGAAGGGAACAGGTTTAGTTATGATGTGCTCGATGGGAGATCTAACAGATATAAGATTTTTCAGGGAGCAGAAGCTAAAGCCGGTAATTGCAATAGACGAAAATGGCAGAATGAACAGGCATGCTGGCTTTTTGGAAGGTTTAACAGTTAAAGAGGCAAGGGAGAAGATTATAGAGGAATTAAAGAAGAGAGACCTTATTGTTAAGCAAGAGCAAATTATGCACAGAACACCTGTCTGCGAAAGAAGCAACGATGAGATAGAATTCATTGAAACAAAGGAGTTTTATTTAAAACAGGTTGAATTTAAAAAAGAGCTGAAGAAAATAGCAAAAAAATTGAACTTCTTTGCTGAAGAAAGCAGGCAGATTCTGCTTGACTGGATAGATTCCATTGTTATAGATTGGCCTATTTCTAGGAGACGCTACTATGCAACAGAAATTCCACTATGGTATTGCAAAAAATGCAAAGAGGTTATTGTGCCTGAGAAGGGAAAATACTATCAACCATGGAAGGAAAAGCCGCCTATAGAGAAGTGTCCAAAATGCAACTCAGAAGAATTCATAGGAGAGCAAAGAGTTTTTGATACATGGTTTGACTCCTCGAATACACCGCTCTATATACTCGGTTATGAAAGATTTCCGGAATTTTTCAAAAAACACAAGCCATGCAGCTTAAGGCCGCAAGGCAAGGAAATAATTAGAACTTGGCTTTACTATACTCTCCTGAAAGGATTCCTGCTGCTGAAAGAACCAATATTCAAAGATGTATGGATAAACTTCCATATCCTTGATGAGAAAGGCAAAAAGATGAGCAAAAGCAAGGGCAATGTAATAGATCCGAAAGAAATCTTAAAAAGATACGGAGCAGAGCCGTTTAGGCTTTGGGCAACTACTGAGGGAAACTTAGATAGACAAGATTTCAGATGCTCGTTTGAGAGGATTGAGAGTAATGCAAAAACCCTAAACAAGCTTTGGAATGTAGCAAGGTTTATCTCTAATTTTGAAATTGTTAAAAAGGCAAAAGAATTGCAGCCGTTGGATAAATTAATTCTTGCAGAGTTTAACAGGATAGTTAAATTCACGAAGGAAAGCTATGAAAATTATGATTTCCACAACCCGGCAATAAAGATAAGGCACTTTTTGTGGGAGAGCTTTGCTTCGCACTATATAGAGTTAGCTAAAACACGAGCATACAACAAAGATAATGAGTTCACCAAAGCAGAACAGAAATCAGCGCTCTTTACTCTGCACTATATTTTAGCAAATATGCTGAAGCTTTTAGCTCCGATAATTCCTTTCATTACCTACAAACTCTACAAGGAAATCTATGGGAAGGATGTACATGCTGAGGAATTTCCAAAATATAGGAAGGAATTTGAATTCGAGCTTCCGTTCACTATGGAAGAACTAGAACAACTGAATTCAGAGATATGGAAAATTAAAAAGGAGAAAGGCCTTGCTCTAAATGCAGAGATTAAGGAAATTAAAGCAGAGAAGAAATTCAAAATTATCGAAAAGGATTTGCTTGCCGCACACAAAGCAAAGAGGATAATTTATACATAACAACTGTAATTACCTTGCCTTGTATTGTTACAAATTCTTCATAACTAAAATTCTAAAAATTTCAAAACAAAAAATAAATCCCAAAAAAGAGCAATTTATATGGGGCACAGAGGCCTCTGGCCCCCCATTCAGCTAAAGGCATCCCCTGCAATACCTCCAAAGTTAAAAACATTGCTAAAAAATAATTTTTTATAGATGACAGCAAAAATCCAACTCGGAGGAAAGACAAAACTATTTGCAACGAATTATAGCGGAAAGGGCAGTTATTATTTTTTATTCCAGTTTTTCGATCTTCGCAACAGGATAAGCAGGGAAGATAAGCTGATAATACTATTTGCAGATATTGCTGTAAATATAAGAAAGCATACAAACTTTGCATCCTCAGATAGAATAATATCATTTATAGAAGCGATTAGAATTCAAAGAGAGATAAAGGCACTATGCAAAGTGCTTGGTATAAGATGTAAAGAGCTTGTAGTTGAACCCATCTCAAAGCTGTGGAAAGAACTTCTTTCTAAGCAACCAGAGCTAATGAGCGAGGTTTTGGATTTCTCGAATTATCTAGCAACAGCGGATCTTTCTATCCCAAAAGAGATTAGAGATTATTACTATGTATCAACAGAAACGCAATACGGGCAAGCTTATATAATTGAAAAATTTATTGAGTTTCTGATAGCAAAGAATATAACCTCTCTAATTGATGATGCAGAAAAGGCAGATGCAATAATATTAGGAGCAAGCACAGAACCAGCAATAAGAAGGTTGAAAACATTCTTTAAGGGTTTGAAAATAGAATTCCTAAAAAAGATGCCTTGTATTGGCCATACAAGGCATTATATACCGAGGTTTGTTATGCCAAACTGGGAGATGTCTGCAAAAGAAATATTTGATGTTTTAGAGAAATACAACATAACAAAGAAACATTCTATGGAACTAATCAGCATTATAGAAAGATTTGCCAATGAAATAAAAATAGAAATAGATTCATCGGATCTGCCAAAAAACGAAAGAGTAAAGCTAGCATATATGCTGCACGAGCTCCTACAAGAGATTAAGAAAAAAACAAATAAAGAATTTTGCACATCAACAATCCAACTCCAAAACATGGAGGAAATCGCGAAGATTTCAAACATTCTACGAAGCAGGAACAACACGAACATCCTGAAGCTGTGCAATGGTGAAAACTCAATAACAGAGATAGCGAAAAGGCTTGATAAATCCCTCCCAAATGTTTCCTCAACAATTAAAAAACTGCACAGCATTGGGCTTATAGATTTTAACGAAAAGAAAAAACCAGTAAAAGTAGTTGATAGAATAGAGGTCTTACTATGAACCAAAAAGAGTTCATTGAAAAATTAAGATACGAACTTAAAAAAAGCGCAGCTACTCTTGCAACAGGACATGATATCGAGCATTTGCAGCGTGTATTAAAGAACGGCCTACTAATAGCAAAAAAGTTAAGAGGAATAGACAAAGAAATTCTGATTGCTTCTCTGCTACTGCACGATGCTGACAGAAGCGATGAAAAGAGGCATGCAGAAAAAAGCGCTGAACTAGCCGAAAAAATTTTATCTACTATGAAAATTCCAAAGGAAAAAATCTCAATAGTTAAAGAAGCAATACTGCACCATAGTCGTAGCGATGTTAAAAGCGGTAACAAAAGCATATATGCGCAGATACTCTACGATGCTGACAAGATAGATGGCATTGGCAATGAAGGAATTAAAAGGGTTGAAGAAATCGCAAAAGCAAAGAATTGGACAAAGGAATATGCTGCAAAGTGGTATTTGAGCAGAATAATAGACGTAGCAAAAAACGAACCTTTGTATTTGAAGCATTCAAAAGAAATAGCGAAAAACAAGGTCATGATTTCACTGAATTGGTGTAAAAAAATTCTTGGCAAAGAAAGATTCGAGAAAATAATAAGAGAAAGCGAATTTTCCTCTGAAAAAGAAGTTAGCGAATGTTTTTAATTATACATAACGCTCTTCCAGCTCTTCCAATCGCTTTTTTATTGATTCCATTGCTCTTTTTGCATCAGCAATAAAATTCTCCTCAAACGCATTTGCAAAGCTCTTTTCCTGCATCGAGGGAGCAATCTCAATTCTGTTGCGCTTCCTTGCAATTAGGCCAATTCCCTCAATTTTCTGCAGGTGATAATTTAGCAATCGTTGCGAAATTCTCACTGAAAATTTTTCCTTTATAAAGCGCTGCAGCTCTTTTTCATTTGTGAATGCTTTTTTCTTTAGCAATAAAAACACTGCCTCTAATGTAGTCAAAATTTTGCTGCGCGTTTCATTCCTGCTTATTAGGCCTGTAGCCAAAGCAAACCATCTGAGCATTGCCTTCTTTGTTTTTAACTCAGGCAGAGAAAGCTGCCTTATGCAGAATTCCCTTACTATTAGCTCTGCCTCCGGAAATCTAGCCGCCATATTCTTATATTTAATGT
>JAGHAR010000089.1 GCA_021161405.1 Candidatus Iainarchaeum sp. | reverse complement strand
GAAGCAGACAATGAGGTAACTGTACAGCGTGGCATAATAGATACCCCTCATGTTAAAGGACGAGGTGTTGTAAAGGGTAGCATAGACATCTCTGAGTTAGGCCATCTCTTCGAATCTAAGCCGTTAATGGATTCTATCAAAGAGGGCCAAAAAGTACAGGTCGTTGCTGGCCCTTTTAAAGGTGAAAAGGCAAAGGTAATAAGGGTTAACCCAACAAAGGAAGAAGTAACCGTAGAGCTTCTAGAAGCAACAGTTAAAATCCCAGTTACTATAAAGGCGGAAAACATTAGAATTTTAAAGGAATAGAGCGGCATTAGAGCATTAAAGGTGAAAAAGAATGCCAGAGATAAAGGTTTTGGTTGAAGGTGGCAAGGCAAGCGCTGGTGCTCCGCTAGGCCCTGCATTGGGACCTCTGGGCATAAACATTGCAGAGGTTGTAAATACAATAAATGAAAAAACAAAAGCTTTTGAAGGAATGAAAGTGCCCGTAACTGTAATCGTTGATCCAGAAACAAAATCGTTTGAGGTTAAGGTGGGCTCTCCTCCAACAAGCGCTTTAATTAAGAAGGAATTAAATTTGCAGAAAGCTGCTAAGAATCCGAAGAGCGAAAGGGTTGGGAATCTTTCCTTAGAACAGGTCAAAAAAATCGCGGAAATGAAGCTAGCTAACATGTCTTCCGTTGACATAAAATCTGCAATTAGAGAGGTAATAGGGACATGCCAAAGCATGGGAGTTGCAATAGAGGGTAAATCAGCAAAAAAGATGCAAGAGCTGATAGCACAGGGAAAGGTTAAAATATAACCACTTCAACACGAGAGTTTTTAAATTTATTTGTGGAACCAAATAATATCGGGTTTGGCTGTTTGTACAGCCGCTTGTACCACTTCGGTGGGAGGTTCTTGGATGAAAATTGAAACAATACTAAACTCTCTGAAAGAGATGCGAGAGAAAACTAAGAAGAGAAATTTTGAACAAACAGTTGAATTAATGATCAATTTTAAAGGACTTGATTTTAAGAAGCCTGAGAACCAGGTAGACGTAGATGTAGAATTGCCGCATCCGACAGGCAAGGGAAAGTCAGAAATTTTATTGTTTGCCCATACTCCAGCATTAGCAAAGCAAGCAGAAGAAATAGTGACTAAAGTGATTATGGAAGATGAAATTCCAAATCTGAACAAAAAACAAATATCTGAAATTTTAAACGATTTTGATATTTTGCTTGCAGAAGGCAAAACAATGCTTGCTGTCGGGAAATACCTCGGTCAGCAGTTGGCTCCCCGCGGCAAAATGCCAAAACCGGTTTCCTCAATAGCTGAGATAAAAGCAAGCGCGGAAGCAGCAACAAAGTTTGTTAAGGTAAGTAATAAGAAGGGCAAATTTATGCCTGTTGTGCATGTGGTTGTTGGCAAAGAAAGCATGGATGATAGAAAGATAGCGGAAAATATATTAGCAGTATATGATGCTGTCGTAAAATCGTTGCCTGGCAAAAAGTACAACATAAAATCCCTATATGTAAAAGAAACAATGGGCCCGGCAATTAAAATTGAAGAAAAAGAAGGGAAAGGGGATTAGCTATGAGACGCCACACACGAAAATGGAAAGAGAAGCAGCTCCAAGAGCTTGTTTCTTTACTGAAAGAATATCCAGTAGTGGCTATTGCCAACATAGACAGATTTCCAGCAGATTTGTTGCAACAGTTAAAGAAAAGCCTTGCTGATAAGGCCGTTATTAGGGTATCGAAGGCAAGGGTTATTGCTAAAGCACTGGAAGAAGTAAAGATGCCGAAAGAATTTATAGATTACGCAAAAGGTTCTATTGCAATTGTATTTTCCAGAGAGAATCCATTCGAGCTTTATACATTAATAAAGAAGAATGAAGGCAAAGCATCAGCAAAGCCGGGGATGATAGCTCCCCAAGATATTGTTGTACCGAAAGGAGATACTGGTTTGCCTCCAGGACCAGCATTGAGCGACCTGAAAAAAGCTGGTTTGGATGTTAGGATAGAAGGTTCGAGCATCGTCGTTCCGGAAGATACGGTTGTAGCTAAGGAAGGAGAAGCAATAAGGCCAGAGGTAGCGGATGTTTTGGCAAAACTTGATATAAAACCAATAACCTTAAGATTGGACATTAAGGCAGCTATAGAAGACGGGCAGATATTTACCGCTGAAATTCTGGATATTGATGCGAAAGAAGTCGAGAACAAATTCATAACAGCTTACAGAAATGCTATAAACCTTGCAGTGAACGCTGCATATCCAACAAAAGAGAGTATTGAGTTGCTTATTATCAATGCAACAAGAAATGCACGCAATCTAGCTTTTGAAGCAAAGGTTTTAGAGCCTGAAGTAGTTGCATTTTTAATACAACAAGCCTCCTCACATGGTAAGGCAATTGCCTCGCTGGTTAAAGAACCAACAAAGTGTGAAGAATCTAAGCAAGAAGATAAGGGCGAAGAAAAAGAAAAAGAAAATAGTGAAGGAGAAAGCGCAGAGAGCAAGGAAAGTAGTACGAGCGAAAGAGAAGAGACGCAGGAGAATAAAAAAGATGCTGAGGGTGCATAATTTAAATTTTAATCAATTTAATTAAATTAGTGAGGTGAAAGAATGGAGTATGTGTATAGCGCGTTGCTTTTGCATTCTGCTGGCAAGGAGATCACAGAAGAAAATGTAAAGAAGGTGCTTGCAGCGGCGGGCATAGAGGTAGACGATGCTAGGGTAAAAGCACTAGTTGCTTCTCTCAAAGAAGTGAACATTGACGAGGCAATAGAAAAAGCGGCAGTTGCTCAGGCGGCAACACAACCTACAGAGGCAAAGGAAGAGAAGGCAGAAGAGGCAAAGGAAGAGAAGAAAGAAGAGCCCAAGGAAGAGGAAGCAGCAGCGGGGTTAAGTAGCTTGTTTGGTTAGTGGCTTCCTCCCTTCACTTTTATTCTTTATTTGCCAAATAATTAATTATTGTTAATTACTGCTATCTTTCTACTGTTTCTTTTTTAAATTTTTTCAGATTATTTTTAATCGAATCTGTCGCGAGGTCTTTACAGATGTTTCAAAATAAAGGTAAGAGTTTTCGTTTTAGCTTTATTGTTTTATTGTTTTTGATTATTTTAGCAACATCTGCTTCTTGCTTTGCGGTAATATCTCACAACGAAATGAAAATATTTGCGGTAACAAGCAAGGGACAAGGAATAGCTGCTGAATTATCTATTTCCATTGAGCCAGG
>JAGHAR010000029.1 GCA_021161405.1 Candidatus Iainarchaeum sp. | reverse complement strand
TAATTGTTTAATTTAGTGCAATAAAGCTATCGCTTAGCTCTTAGAATTAAACCAATAACAATCAATATAACTCCGGCTGCAAGCAACAAAAAGAGTAAAGGATTTACGGGCGTACTAATCAGCAGTTCTTGAGATTGTTCTGGCTGTGCTATCGGAGTGGTTGATTGAACAGCACCGCTTTCTTCGGCAGCAAACTCCAAAAGTTGCAACGGCCTTTTAATAGTTACAGGAGCTGTACCGAAGCATTTTACGCAAACTTTACTATCATTCTCACATCTGCAATTAGCTTCAAACGCCTGCCATTTACCATTGCAAACCATAATGTTTTTGCCGCTATCTGCTATTTTTGATATTTGTAATATTTCAGAATCTGAAATCTCAATAACACCTAACTTCTTCAGAAATGCAAGGTCTGTCTTCACAGCGTTTTTCCAATCAAATTTTTCTGGATTAATTTCTGTTGCGTAAGGAATTCCCTCCTCGCTGATTGCATATGGCAATCTTAAGCTAACTCCTCTAAAGCCGAAAATCGAAGGAGTTCTGCCAATTAATACAGTAACACGACTATCATAGTGCGAAATTAAACTTATGTAGTCATCTGTTATTACACACTTAGCTGGAGAACAGGCCTTTATCAGAGGCTGCTCGTTTATATTTATACCGCCAATATTCAGAGTGAAACGGTAATCAAGAGCTACGCATGCAAAAGTATTTGTAAGAATTGAAAGAGCAAATGCCACAATGAGAAGGTATCTTAAATTTGCCAAATTTGCCATATTCAATACAATTAAATCACAATTCTTTAAAATACCCCTTATCACGCAATAGCTTTGCCATAATTTCTGACAAATTCATAATTTTCACTCTCTTCTGCTCTGCAGAATTTCTCTCGCGGATTGTTACTGTGTTGTCATCTTTTGTTTGGTAATCCACTGTAATCGCAAACGGCACACCAATTTCATCTATTCTGGCATACCTCCTGCCTATGCTGCCTTTACTATCGAACAGCACATCAAAACCGTTGTTAAGCAAATCAGTGTAAATCTCTCTTGCAATTTTATCTAGACCATCTTTATTTACTAGAGGAAATACTCCTGCAATAAAAGGAGCAACCCTTGGGATTAAATCAAGATAGATTCGTTCGCCTTTGGCTTTTTTTTCCTTTCTAAGTGAGAGATCTAAAAGAACGTAAAATAAACGATCCAAACCAGCTGAAAGCTCGAACACATGCGGAATAAATTTTTGGCCATCCTCATTTACACTCAAGTCCTGCTTACTTTGCTTTGCATGGCCTGCTAAATCAAAATCTGTTCTGTAGTTGCAAGCCATAAGCTCAACCCAGCCAACACTTGTACTAACCTCGAAATCCCATGTCTCCCTCGCATAGAATGCTCTTTCATCCTTTGCCAATTCTCTGAACCGCATTTTAGCTATAGGAATTCCGATAGCATTGTAGAATTGCTGAACTCTAGCTAAGTAATAGGCAACAAGCTTCCCAGAGATGATTTTTTCCTTAACAGCTTTTTCACAGCTTATCTTTTCTATCTTGCCCTTGCCCAAGCGCATAAGCATTAACTTGTAATTTGCAACCTCATCAAAGTTTTCTATTTCATCAATCTTTTTTGGGTTAAAGAAAATCTCAACTTCCATTTGAGTGAATTCTCTGGAACGCAGCAAACTCTGCCTTGGAGATATCTCATTACGGAAGCTTTTGCCAACCTGGGCTATGCCAAGCGGCAAATTCATCCTTGAAGTTTTATAGATTCTCAAAAAATCAAGGAATATGCTTTGGCATGTTTCTGGCCTTAGATAACACTCCTGCTTCTGTTCTGCCGCACCAATATCAACGCGCATCATCATATTGAATCTTCTAACCTCTGTAAATTCTCTCGAATTGCACTTTGGGCACTTTGCATTATGCTCCTTTATCATCTTTGTTAATTCTGCCGTACTCAAAGATTCTGGCACTATGCTGCTTGTGATAGATTCAAGGAGCTTGTCAGCCCTATAAAGGGAATTGCACTTTTTACATTGCACAATCGGATCATTAAAACTTTCCAAATGCTTGCTCGCTACAAATACATCTTTTGGTAGAATTATCGAGCCATCTATTTCTAAAAAATTGTTTTTAGCTACAAGCTCTTTGCGCCAGAATTCGATAATTTTGTTTTTGATTTTTGTTCCTATTGGGCCGTATTCCCAAAAACCGCTAGGAGCGTTTGCATAGATCTCAGCACTTCTAAAAAACAGCGCTCTTCTTGCTGCAAGATTGTCTAATTCGCTTTTAGCCATATAATGCAGATTAATTGCAAAACTATTTAATACCTACTCAAAGAAGATTCATTATGAACTACAAAGCGGTAAGGGAAAATTTGCTTACGGAAGCAAGAAGGCAGCTTAAGAAGGAATTCAGCTCTGCAGAAAATTTTGTTATAAGAGCGGTTGGCTTCGTGAAAACCTTAGATGAGGCATTTAATTTAACAGCGGAGCAGCTGATAGAGCTCTATAATATATTCTTTCCTGAACTTTCTGTTGTTGAGAGTGAAACAGAGAAGATTGTGCAGATAATCGCAGCATTTGGTTCAAAAGAGGGAATTAAGAAAAAGGAATTGGAAAAAATTGTTAGCAAGGAAAAAGCGGAAAGGATAGTAGAATTTGCAAAGAGCAGCATAGGCGCTAAAGAAAATCCTAAGCAGAGAGAAATTATTGCTAAAATCGCAAAGCATTTGGTTGAGATAAAAAAGCTTCGCTTTGCATTGGTTGAGCAAATTGAAAATGAAACAAAAAAGTTTGCTCCGAATTTGACAGAATTGTGCAGCGGACTGCTTGCCGCTAAATTGATTGCAGGAGCAGGCTCTTTGGAAAAACTTGCTTTGATGCCTGCAAGTACAATTCAAATTTTAGGAGCAGAGAAAGCGTTCTTCAAATTCAAACGCTTTGGTGGAAAGCCGCCAAAACATGGAATTATATTCCAACATCCTTTGGTTAGAAATGCAAAGCCGAAAAATAGAGGAAAAATTGCTAGAAGCTTAGCCTCAAAAATTGCTATTGCGGCCAGGGAGGACTTCTATGGAAAAGACAAAAAACTAGGAAAAAAATTAAGGGAAGAAATTGAAGAGAGAGCAAAAGGATTAGAGGCGAGAAGATGAAAGAAATATTTCAAGGAGTGTATAGTTACAGAGGAAAATTATTTACAAAAAATTTGGTTAAAGGACAGAAGGTTTATGGTGAGAAAATAATCAGAATTAGTGATGAAGAGTACAGGGAATGGAAGCCAAATAGATCAAAGCTGGCAGCAGCAATAAAGAAAGGGTTAAATGAATTGCCAATAGAAAGGAATTCAAAAGTTCTGTATTTGGGAGTAGCAGAAGGCACCACCGCAAGCCATATAGCAGACATTGCTTCTAGCGGTTTTGTTGTGGGCATAGATATAAGCGCAAGAGCTTTAAGAAAGGCATATCTCCTAGCATTGCAGAGAGAAAATTTTGCTGTTTTGTTGGCAGACGCTGCAAAACCAGAGCAGTACAGCGAGAAATTAAAAAAGATTGAATTCGATTTTCTCTACCAAGACATTGCTCAGCGAAACCAAGCAGAAATTTTTAACAAAAATGCAAAACTCTTTCTAAGGAAAGGAGCAAAGGCAATGATCGCATTAAAAGGGAGGAGCATAACGCAGCGCAACGTAAAAGAAGCCTTTAAGAAAGAGTTGGCAGAGCTTGAAAAAGAGTTTAATATAATAC
>JAGHAR010000007.1 GCA_021161405.1 Candidatus Iainarchaeum sp. | reverse complement strand
CTCTCTATCCCGGCTGCTATACTTTTATAGAAAAACTCGAAAAAGAGGAGATAGTAAAAATAGCAGAACAACTCTCAAACAAAAAAAATATCGAAGAAAATTTGACCTTTGACCTTGAACTGAAACCGATATTTGAGAAGATATGTCTCCCTCACAGAGTAGTTAGGCAAAAAATCGTATTGGACAAAGAGAATTCAGTTGTATTTAGAGAACTCTTTGGCTCTAAAGAGTTGGAATATATCAGAAAAACAGCAAATAATTCTAAAGATTCTCTCGAATTTATAGAAAAAATAAGCGGAATAAAGGTGAAAGAGAAAGGAGGCACATTTATAGGTGCGAGGATGGGCAGGCCAGAAGCTGCAGGAGAGCGCATAATGCGTGGTAGCCCACATGTACTATTTCCTATAGAGCTTTATGGCGGTTCAACCCGTTCAATTACAAAAGCGCTGAACTATGAGGACAGCAGCAGAGGCAAGATAGAGGTTGAGGTAGTTAACTTTAGGTGTCCAAAATGTAAGCAGATGTTAGTGCAACCCTTTTGCAGAAAGTGCAACGAAAGAGCCGTGAAGGTATATGTATGTAAAAGGTGTAAAAAGGAGGGTAACAGCGAGAAATGCGTTTACTGTGGAGGGGAAGCTGTAGCATTTGCAAGAAGAAAGATAAACCTCACAGAATTAATAAATACCGAGTTAAAATTCTTAGGCACAGCATTGCCTGATATGAAAGGTGTAAAGGGAGTAATAAATAAAGATAAAATTCCAGAGCCAATAGGCAAGGGAATTATAAGGGCAAAGTACAATCTCCATGTCTTTCGAGATGCAACTATAAGGTATGAATCAATTAATGCTCCGCTAACTCATTTTAAACCAAAAGAAATAGGAATATCTGTTGAGAAAATTAAAGAGCTGGGCTATAAGTTTGATATTAATGGTAAGGAGATAGAAAATGAGGAACAGATAATTGAACTCTATCCGCAGGATATTATAATCAATGAAAAGGCAGCAGATTTCTTTGTGAGGGTTGCGAACTTTATAGATGAGCTGTTGGAAAAATACTATAAAATGCCAAAATATTACAATATAAACTCTAAGGATGATCTTATAGGGCATCTTGTGCTTGGTCTAGCTCCGCACACTTCTGCAGCAATTGTTGGAAGGATAATTGGTTTTACTAAAGCGAGGGCCTGTTTTGCACATCCATATTTCCACCAGACAAAAAGAAGGAATGTTGATGGTGACCAAGATTCTCTGATGCTAATGATGGACGGCCTACTAAATTTTTCCGAGAGCTATCTGCCAAGCTCTAGAGGAGGCAGAATGGACGCTCCGCTAGTATTTACAACTGTTCTAGATCCTTCTGAGATTGATGAAGAGGTATACGAAATGGAAAGATGTTGGAGATATCCGCTCGAGTTGTATAGAGAATTAGAAGAAAAAAAGCTTTTGCCAAGCTTTACTATGCTTGAGAATGTTAAAAAATATTTGGGAACAGAAAAGCAATACTCTGGCTTTGGTTATACTCACTCTACCAAAAGTTTTGATAATGCTCCTGTTGTTTCGAGGTATGTGCAACTTAGCACAATGGAAGAAAAACTAGAAAGGCAAGCGCTGTTGCAAAAGAGGATTAGAGCTGTTGATACGAAAGATTCTTTAGAGAGGACAATAATTAGCCACCTGATGCCAGATATAATTGGTAATGCGCGCGCATTTGGAAGGCAAACTTTTAGATGTACAAACTGCAATACAAAATTTAGAAGAATTCCTCTTTTGGGAAGATGTACAAACTGCGGCAGAGGTAATGTGATACTCACAATAGCGCAAGGCTCTGTTAGAAAATATCTGGAGATAACAAAAAGAATTGTTGAAAAGTATAATTTAAGCTCCTACTTGAAACAGCGAGTAGAACTCATAGAAAGAGAAATCTTTTCCGTATTTCTGGATGAATCTGCAGGAGAGGAAGTCAAGGTAGCTGAGAATAGGCAGAAAAGCCTTGCAGAATTTGCCTAACTAGTAGCAATATATTCATGAAAAATTCTTCTCTATAATGTTCTTTATTTTCTCAGCATCGTAAGCCAATTTTATTATGCGCGTATTTCCCCTAAAACCTCTGCCAGCCTCAGCAACTGCTATTAAACCGTGCATTTCTAATTCGTTAATATACTGCTGGAACCATCGCAACGAAACCGCATTGCCTTTTAACTTTTCAGCAATTGTTAAGTATTCCTCATATATTTCACCAGATATTAAGACAACATCGCTAAGTTGAGAAAGCGTATTATTGCTTGAAAATCCAGAGATTTTTTTGATTCCTTTTTTGGCAATTGTTAATGAGGCAATTGCATAAAGGACAAGCTGCTCATGTTCTGGCAGAGTATTTATCATACTTAGTATTATTTCTTCCTCTACAGATTCTTTGGCTCGCAAAACATCTACTTCCTCTACTCTTTTCTTTTGTAGAGAATCTGCTATCTCCCCAGCACGAAGAAGAAGCAAAACAGCTGTTCGTGCATCACCAGATTCCTGCGCAGCTATTGCTGCTGCCAACGCTACTGCTGATTTACTTACAGCACCCTTCTTAAATGCGAGAGATACTCTTTCGGACAAAATTGCCTTTAGCTCATTAGCATTGTAAGGAGGAAAGACAAGCTCTTTCTCACACAAAGAGCTTCTTGTCCTTGGATCAAGCCTCTGCTTGAAAAAAACATTGTTTGAAATTCCTACTATTGTTATTGAAGCGTTTGCCAAATCATCATTGCAACGGGTCAGAACATAAACAAGCTCATCCACGTCCTTTACCTTATCAATCTCGTCTAATATTAGAACAAGCTTCATAGAGTTCTCATCCAAATATTCCATAAGCTTTTCATGAAGGAATGTTGAGCTAAAACCTATAAAATCCTTATCTGGATAAAGGTTTGCCAGTATCTTCAGCAAGACCTTGTATTTAGAATTGTGGATTCGACAGTTTATGTAAATTGTCTTCGCATTCGTAGTTTTGTTCTTTGAAGCAAACTCCTCGAACTCCCGAAGCACAAACTTTGCGGTTGCTGTCTTGCCCGTGCCTGTCTTTCCGTATAGAAAAAGGTTATTCGCTCTAAGGCCCTTAAAAAGCGGTGCAAGATTTGTAGTAATTTCCTTTATCTGTATATCCCGGAAGAGAAGTTTACTTGGTATATAATGAGGTGTCATAATATCGCGATTCAAAAAGACAGAATCTTTAATTATTTCGTGCTCAAACAGATTTCGAGATAAAAAAGAGGTTTTTTTAGAAGACATATTTAAGGAATCTTAAAACTTTTAAAAATCATAATTAGTTAGGAATTCTAACCCTAAAGAAAATACAAAAAGATCTGTAAAGGAACAAACAATGTCATTGAATTAAAACGAAAACAATATAATTAAAATAATTCGCGTGGGAAGTAATATTAAGAAGGAAGGGGTGATGACTTTGGCATTCTTTGAGAAGATTCTCAAAAGAGAGGAAGAGGTAAATATTGAAGAAATCCTAAACAGTATGGATTCTGAGGAGGAATTCCTCTATGAAGATGCAGATGCATATGTTGTTCCGGTTTCTCTGCAAACAGAAGAAGATGTTGCAAAAACGATTGAACAAGTTAAGCAAGGCAATGTGGTTCTGCTAAATATAAGCGACTTACTTAGGAGGAATACCCTAAAGCTCAGGGAATATGTAGATGACATAAAGAATTCAATTGGCGAGCTTGATGGAGACATCGCACGAATTACAGAAGACAGAATACTTATTACACCATCGAGGGTTAAGATAATAAAGAGACATAAGAGAAAGGAATAATTCAATGTATATCCTTTCCTTATTTCCTTCTTTGCAACAGAGTGGTTCTTTTGATACCTGCAGCAAAGATACTAGAAGCAGAAATAAGTGATGCTGAACTCCGAGAAATTATTACAAAATTTCTACAGGAAAAAGGCTGGCAAGCAGATGTATCTATCGAGGGGAAGAAGATTGTCCTCTTTCCAAATTATTTCTTCGAATTTGATTGCTTAGCTGAGGGAAAAAGATTCCACGGAAAAGCGGTTATAGATGAATACAGAAGAGTTAATGAGCAAGTTGGAGAGAAAATTATAAGGAATTTAAAGCCACTAAATGAGAAATATGCAGAATATGAGATTAAGCCAATGGAAACAGATTCCAAAAAAATAGAAGAAATTGCCAAGCTACACATCGCAGCAATACACAAAGCAGAGAAGGAAAATATCATAATAAGCAATATTATTCCGTTCTATGTACCAAAGGTAATTGCTGAGGTCAGATTTGATAGTCAAAACCTAAGTCTTAGCGTAAATTTATTCAGCCGTGAAATAGTAGCAGAAATTCCAGAGAAGAGAAAAACGACTAAGCAAGTGGTTGTGGAAAGCTTAACCGAGCTAAAGAGCCCAAAGGCGTGGATTATAAATTTCAAGGAATTGCTCAGCATAGTATCAAAATTCTCAAAGAGGCACAGTGTATTGTGGTTTATCGTTGTAGTGCTCCTCGTAGTTGCGCTTGTTTTGGTTCTTCTTTCAATCTAATTAATATAGCGACTGCTTAGGAATGAGTACATATCTGTAGATTATTTGCCCTTGCAATAGAAGCCAATCTATCTGCTGCAGTTGCCATTAGCCTTTCCTCATTCCAGAAAAAGTTAGTTTCATTGCTTGAAGATTGTACACAGACCTTGCCTTGCTTTACAAGCTCAAACAATTCAAATAGAGAATTTAAACTAAACTCAGAATCTTCCATTCGGAAAGGTGCTTCCCTCCCAGCAATATCAAATATTCTGAGAGAAGAGCATCTTGGCTCTGTTGGTTGCACTTCGTTCATTATAAGATGGGTAGTAACTGGTAGGTAGAAGAAACTCTCGAGTAAGAGTTTTCCGCTGTTTGGTGTTGGCCCCCAAAT
>JAGHAR010000013.1 GCA_021161405.1 Candidatus Iainarchaeum sp. | reverse complement strand
GATTATACTCACCAAGCACTTGATAAAGCTCTCTAACATTATCAAAGGAGCTTAGCTTAGCTATCAAATCCTTGTTTTTGGAGATTTCTGTTCTTATCTGCACAAAGATTGGATTCTCATAGCCTAATGCTTTGAGGTTTATCTTTGCTCTGACCGCTTCTATAATTCCTCTCCTCTTAAGGGATTCAAACCTCTTCTTTATAGCTACATCGCTTACTTTAACTTCTCTTGCAATAGCCGAAAAACTCGCTCTGCCATCCTCCTGCAATCTTTCAATTATCTTTTTGTCTATCGCATCTATCTTTGTGCGCATTTCTAACCACTTAATTAGCGTATCTTAAATTATTTAACAAAAATTGATTTAAAAGTTTGTTTTTTTAATTTTGGAGTTCTAATTTTAATCTTTTTTTGCAAATATTCTAAAATGTCCGCCCTAGATTCCAGAATTGAAAAGATAGCAAGGGAATGCGAAGAGGCAGGCGCAAGCAAATGGGTTGTAGCAAAACTCGTTAAGGAGCTTCACAGCGTAGAGGCGGAAAGCATAGAAGAGCTACGCAGAAAAACAATAGAGATTCTAAGAAAGCTTGATCCTAAAGCAGCAACAGCTTATGAATCTTTTTACAGGATGCGGGTTTTGAATTCAAGGTTGAGGATAGAACAATTCGATAAAGGAAGCATTATAAATTCCCTCCTCAAAGAAACAAAAATATCTAGAAATATTGCAGAGCAGATAAGCTACGATGTTGAAAACAGGTTAAAGGACACTGGGATAGAGATTGTGCAGGCATCTATGATCAGGGAGCTTGTAAATGCAAAGCTTATTGAATTCGGAAAGCCGCAAATAAGGAACGCATATGCTAGAGTCGGCATGCCTGTCTTTGACGTAAAGCAAAAACTCTTAAATGGAGAGGAAATTACAAACGAGCAACTATTGTTGGAGTTTACTATTTCACAGCTTCCGTTTGAATTGTTGCTTCCATATTTCAAGAATGAAATATTTGTTGCGGATCTTGCTGGTTTTCTTGTAAGAGATTATGCCGAGGTTATTACAATTGATACAAACAGCAACTCAGCCAAGGAATTGGTTGTTGAATTAATAAAAAAAGCATTGAGCAGAAAGACATTCCTCAAGACAACTCTGCCTATAAACTTGCTTATTGCACAGCATATGTATTCTCGTAACGATGCTGCTGATGCAATTAAACTTATCGATATCCTTCTGAATTTCGCAAGTACAAGCATTGCATTCTACACTCCGCAAATCTTTGAAAGGAGGATAAACAGGCAGGCAGCAAACAAAATTGCAAATAAAATTTTAGCAGAATATAATTTGCCTATTTTAGTCGATAATGCTTTCAAGCTAAAGCTGATAGAGAAAAAGAACCTCTCAACAGAAAGAATATTTCTTAACTGTGCTGACTATGATTACAATTTATTTGGCAATGGCTTCTATTCCCATAAGAATTTAATAACATCTCTTTTTGCTTTGAACCTTGCAAAGCTTGTATCAGAGCAGAGCCCAATTAAAAAAATCAAAGAATTGCTGAAAAACTGCGAGAAGCTGTTTAGGTTTAAGCAGAAGAATGCCTATTACAAGCTTAAGAAAGGTTGCGTTGGAATTGCTTTCTATGGAATTGATAAATTGGCTGAAGAAATGCAAACAACAAAAAAAGGATTATTTTCGAAATTGAAAAGGTTATTGCCTAATGGTTTTATTTGTGTAGCTTTGCCTATGGATGCAGCAAAAAGGTTTTCAAATAGAGATGCTAAATTGCAAAATATTCTGCATGAAGTTGATTCTGTTGAGAAGCTGGCAGAGGCAATAAACAACAAGCACGAATTGATACGCTATATTCCGCGCTAATTATTCTGGAACAAGAAGCTCAAATTTTTTCATATATGCTATGCTCTTCAATGTTTCTGTATAGGGTATTACGAACAGTAGTATTATTATTGCTGAAAATATCGCTCCTTTTAATTCTATGTTTAATGCGTAGAATATAATATCCAGCGCGAATTCAAATACCGCTGCCAAAACAGTTAGCAAAGAACAAACAACAACTATCCAAATAGTTAGCAAAGAATTCTTTTTGACAAATTCCGCGGAGTTTAGAATAGCTGTTAGCAAGTTGTTCTCCTCCACAACTATCGACTGCGGCACAAACATAAGAAAAACAAAGAGAATTATTGCAATTACTATTGTTGGTAGCGTTGGAAATAGCATAACAATTCCAAAGCAAAGCATAGTTACTAGAACATAGTAGAGGAATATCTGCAGAGAATATCTTGGCAACTCAGCAATAAAGCTTTGCTCTCTTGCCTCTGCAAGGGATTTTTTTGTTGCAAAGATTATGGTTGCATGTAGTGCAGAAGCAATCGCAAAGAAGGCAAATATAGCCATAACACTAAACATCAACTCTCCCGGATTTGCAATATAATTCCAAAAGATATTTGTAGAGGTTATTGTTGTGCTGTTTAATATATAGAATACAGGCATAAATATCAGGAGAATAGCAAAAGCAAGTGCTGCTTTCAAATTTTCGTTATATTTCTCCAAGGCTGCTTTTAGCATACTAAAATAGCTGATAAAACAAATAAAAAGATATTTTGGCTATGCTTTCGCTACAGCTCTCTCGTAACCGCATTCCTTACATCGCATAAACCTTAGGCCATGCTTCGTAAAGAATTCCATGTTTTTTCCTTCCATGAGGAATGCGTTGCATCTCCTGCAGAACTTCGTTTTTAATTCTTTTGGAATTTTTACTCTGTTCCTTTCGGAAATTCTTCTTGCTAATTCTACATATCTTTTGCTTCTCTCTGGGTGTTTTTCGAATTCCTTCCCCGCTAATTCGAATAACCTATATATTCTCTCCAGAGAGATTTGCTTTATGAAAATTTTTCTATTCTGTTTCATGGTCTGTATCTCCTTTTCCTTCTTCTATCTCTTTTCTCGTTTCTTTGCCTCTCTATTTTTCTCTTAATTCTCTCTATTTCCCTTCCAATCTCTATTGCTCTTATGCCTGTTAAAAGCAATATTCTGGCTCTTCTTATAGTTTGCATTATTCTTCCATAATTCTCATGGAAATATCTTCGTACATCGCTTATAGTTGGCTGATTTATGAGCTCGAGCATTACGGCTGGAATAGCCTCTTTGGCAGCATCTAACAACTCCTCTATCGGAGTATTCTTTATTTTATCCCTTATATATTTTTCGCTCTCCTCATATTCGCAAAAATGATGGAAAACAAGGTGTGCTATCATAATTAACTTATGCCTTGGATTCCTTTCCTCTAGCAAACCAATATCGTGTAGCGCCTCTATTGGATGTTCTTTTATAATTCTGTCAAAGTTTGTAATATCCGGCCTCAAATTCCTTTCTCTTCTATACTCCGCTATCTTTTCCAGCTCTCTACTAAAATCTCTCCTATAGAATTCTCCCTTCCACACTGCATCTAATATCTTATCCCTTATCTTCCTTACCTCTTCATCCGAGACCATGTTGCAGCCCTATCTATAAACCAAGTGCTACTTCGCGAAGCGAATATAGCACATTTTGCGAGCTTTTTTAAAAACCTCTGTAAGTGGGACTTCGTTGCGAAGCAACGAATGTCGCACATTTTGATGAAACTTTTGCCAAAGAAACTTTCTTAAAAAGAAAGTTTCATCAAAGAAATTTTAAAAATAAGTAAATCAATATGTCTATAACTCAAGTG
>JAGHAR010000115.1 GCA_021161405.1 Candidatus Iainarchaeum sp. | reverse complement strand
TGGTTCCGGAGCAAGAGAACATTGCATAGCATGGAAACTTTCGCAAAGCGAAGAAGTGAAAAAAATATTCGTAGCAGAGGGCAATGGTGGAACTGCTATAATGAAAAAGGTTGAAAATGTAGGGATTGAAAGCAACAATATTGCAAAGTTGAAAGAGTTCGCTACAAAGAAGAATATTGAGCTTATAGTTGTTGGGCCGGAGATGCCATTGGCAAATGGAATTGTAGACGAGTTCGAGGATACAGAAATTAGAGTATTTGGGCCAAACAAAGAGGCAGGCAAACTCGAATCAAGCAAGGTGTTTGCAAAATTATTCATGAAGAGGCATAATATCCCAACAGCGGAATTTGCCGTATTTGACAATTTTGAGGACGCGAAAAGAGAGATTCTGAATAACGATAGAGAGGAAATAGTTGTAAAGGCGGATGGTTTAGCTTATGGCAAAGGTGTATTGGTATGTAACACAAAGGAAGAAGCCATAGAAGCGTTGCATAAAATAATGGTTGAAAGAATTTTTGGAGAAGCAGGTAACAAGGTTGTGCTTGAAGAAAGATTATATGGAACAGAGCTAAGCTACATGGTTATTTCAGACGGAAAAAACTTTGTTCAGCTGCAAACAAGCCAAGACCATAAACAGATCTACGATAACGACAAAGGCCCGAATACAGGAGGCATGGGAGCTTATTCGCCAGTGCCTTTCGTGGACAAAAAGATTGAAGAAAAAATTATTGAAAGGATAGTAAAGCCAACAATAAGTGGAATGGAAAAGGAAGGCACGCCATTTAAAGGAGTACTCTACGCAGGGCTTATGCTTGTTAACAAAGAACCTTATGTATTGGAATTTAATGTCCGCTTCGGCGACCCAGAGGCACAGGTTATACTGCCAAAGCTTAATTCTGACCTTGCAACATTGTTGTTGGCTGCAAGCAACAACGAATTAAATAAAATAAAGGTTGACTGGCAGAAAACGCATGCTTGTTGTGTTGTGCTTGCAAGCAAGGGATATCCTCTGCAATACGAAATAGGAAAGCAGATAATTCTGAAAGATTCTATTGATGAAGACAACGGCGAAATAATATTTCATGCTGGAACTAAGTTGGAAGGAAAAAAATTAGTTACAAATGGCGGCAGAGTGCTAAATGCTGTCGGAATAGGAAAAAATCTAAAAGAGGCAATTGCTAAAGCGTATAGAGTAGCAGAAAAAATTGAATTTGAGAATAAGTACTATAGAAAAGATATTGGAAAGAAAGGGTTGAATTATGCCAAAAAGAAGAAAATATAAAAGGCAAGCGAAAAAAAGACAATCGTATCAACCGCGGTTATTGCTAATGGGGGAAGATATAGTAAAAGCGATTAAAGATTCTGCTGATAGGATGGCAGAAACCCAAGGGCTTAGAGTGCCCATGGCAAAAGGAAAAGCGAGGATATTTGCGCAGATAGCTAAAAGGGAAGTGCAAAGAAAGAGAAAAACTGAGAATGTTATTTTATACGATAGAGGATGAAGTGAAGAGAAAGTTCCTCGAACTTTCTGACTATGAACAGGCCTTGCTAGTATTGGAAACCTTTCGCATATTAACTGGCATAGAGTGGAGAAAAACTATTGGAAGAGGAAAACTCGAAGTAGATGTTGATTTAGCGCCTATTCTTGAATCATTACTCTCCCGGAAGAGGAAAGTCTAATTTTTCCTTTTGCAAATAGCTCAAGAGCTTTTATTAGAACTTCCTGTTCCGCTTTTTGGACTCTCGCCTTTAATGTCTCAACAGTATCGTTCTCTTTTACAGGAACGCATTTCTGCATTATAATCGGCCCTTCATCTGGCTTTTCGGTTATAAAATGCAGAGTGCAACCGCTTACCTTGCAACCGTAATTGAGAACCTCTCGATGCACGTTTTTATCCCAACCTTTAAAAGATGGTAGTAAGCTAGGGTGGATATTAATCGCTTTCCCATAAAAACGCTCTACAAATTTTTTAGTTAGAATCTTGTTATAGCCGATAAGCAAAATCAAACCACAGTTGTGCTTCTCGATTAATTTAATTAATTCTTCATCAAACTGCTGCGGGGTTTTTCCTGCTGGGCTTAAAAAAATAGCTTTGATGTTATGCTTCCTTGCACGTTCTAAAATATACGCATCTTTAACATTGGATATTACTATTTCAATCCTTGCATCGATTAATCTATGCTCGATTGCATTGATTATTGCCTGCATATCAGTACCGCGTGTAGAACCGAGGATTGCCAATCTAAGCATACTCTTCACCAAACTGTAATTCCAAAGCGTTCATTAAATTTTCAAATATAAGAGGTACTGTTATCAGGCCAACACCTCCTGGTACAGATGTAAAGAAGCTTGCCTTTCTCTGAGCTTTCTCACTTATATCCCCAACAAGTTTGCCATTAACAAGTTTTGTTCCTATATCAACCAGAACAACACCTTTGCGGAGCATGTTACCTTTAATTAACGAAGGAACTCCGCTAGCGGAAAATACAACATCCGCCTTTCTTGTGTATTTCGCTAAATCTTTTGTGTATGCATGACAGACAGAAACAGTTGCGTTCCTATTCAAAAGCATCTGCGCAAGAGGCCTACCAATCAAAATGCTGTGGCTTATAACGCAGCAGTTTGCTCCTTCAAAATTAAAATCTATGCTCTCCAATACTTTGACAGCTGCCTTCGCAGTCGGACTTGCTAATAATTCCTCGCCATAGCTGAGTTTTCCCTGGTTTGCTAAACTGAAACCATCTATATCCTTCTCCGGCGCAATGTATTGAAGCGGCTTAGTGTCCAATCCTTTCGGCAGAGGCAACTGAACAATAATTCCATTCGTACTAGAGCTATTCAGCTCCAGAATTTTAGTAGTTAGGGTTTTGCTTGTTACTTTTTCGGGAAGTTTAAGAATTCTAGTGTTAATTGAAAGTTCTTTTGCTAGGTTTATTTTATTTTTTACGAAGATTTCTATTTCTGGAGAGAATCTGCAAACCACGATTGTAAGCTCTGGCTCAAAAAGAAATTTCTTCCTTCTTGCTTTTAATTTCCTTATAATTTGGTTTGCGATCTTTTTACAATCAATCATAACCAAAAAGACCGCCTCACATATAGAAAGGAAACTGCTTTGTTAATTCCGTTACCTCTCCTCTTACCTTTTCAATAACTTTGTTATCGTTAGGTTTCTTAAGGACTTTCACAATTAACTCTGCGATTTCCTGCATTTCTGTTTCTTTCATTCCGCGTGTTGTTATTGCTGGTGTTCCCAAACGTATACCGCTTGGTCTCCAAGGAGTGCCTTTATCGTAGGGAATTGTATTCTTGTTGCAATATATTTCCGCTTTTGCTAATGCAGTTGCTGCTGTTTTGCCGTCTATACCGAAACTTTGCTTGACATCAACAAGCATTAGATGGTTATCAGTGCCGTTAGAAACGAGGCGGGCGCCCTTAGCCATCAACGCATCAGCCAATGCCTTTGCATTTTTTACTATCTGCTTTGCGTATTCCTTAAATTCCGGCTGCATCGCCTCTTTGAACGCAACTGCTTTTGCCGCAGTAATGTGGTT
>JAGHAR010000002.1 GCA_021161405.1 Candidatus Iainarchaeum sp. | reverse complement strand
CACGGCTTGGGCTTGTAAATTTGATAGTCGATCCACTAAATAAAAGGATAAAGGCATTTGATACTAAAGGCGTAGAACTTAAGCTTTCTTTTCTTCCTTAAGAAACAATTTTATATCTAAATGAAATTATTTTATCTCAATGAGAGGACAAATAAGTATCGATCTGTTGGTTGCAGCACTTGCATTTATAGTTTTCTTAGTTACTATTGGAAATCTTTTCAATGTGCTTGATGCAAACTTTCAGGAATTTAGCAAACAGGCAGAGTTAAGAACAATAGCCATTAGAACAGTAGCATTACTTAATGCTTTAGAGCAGAGCGATTCCTTTTCCTATAATTTTATTCCAGCAGCAACATCTAACTGCACTATTAATGTCACACATAACAACACAAAAATATCAACTTCAGAGAACGGCAAAACAATCAGCGTAGAAATTCCATTGGGCTCTGATATAACTCTATCTAATAGTTGTAATCAAACGATAAGTGGTTAGATGTTTCGCAAAAGAAATGAAAAGCTACGCGGCCAGATTTTTTCCATAGATTTCCTTATAGCTGTAGGCATAACTATACTCGCAATTGGACTATTGCTTGCGATGTTCGAACTCGCAGCATACAGAACCAGAGAAAACGCAGAATGGAATCTCCTGAAGCTAATTACCATTAATGCTGCAAATAAAATTCTCCATAATGAACAATGGACATGCGAACTTGTTTTTAGCGACTCTACGCCAAGCATAAGACTGCCGAATTGTCTAACACAAACTACAACTTTAGATAAAAGTGCAATCGGAATTCCTTCCAACTACGAATGCCATACTGATGGTATTAGCATAGTCGGTTGCAATTCTTCAATCCCTAATTCAAAAAACGTTTTTACAATTAAAAGAAAATTTGTTCTTATCAATAAGGACAAAATCTCCAAAGAAGAATTTTATGTCTGCCTTGGAAAGGCAGCAGGCAATTGCATAATGCAAGAGAAAGAATTTAAATTAAGTGTTTGGCGATCTTAAATGCAAACAAAAGCTTTTGTATTCAGCTTTGATGCATTGCTTGCATTAGCATTAGCTATATTGCTCTGTGCAGCAGTTGTTTCAATACTAACTTACAGTAGCGATTCTTCAATTAGCTGCATCGAAGAAGTAAACGATAGCTCAATTGTGGGTCTTTATCTTAACAATACAACCTCCTCTTCCCTGCCTTCTTCAAGCAATGGTTTCTGCAGTAGATATTGCAGATATACAGACACAGGCATAAAATGTTACGATTTCTGCGAGGTGTGTGGGTGAGAATTAACTCAAAAGGATTTGCGGCACTAACCGCAGCAATTGCGTTTGCCTTTGTTTCATTAATAGTGGCTGTATTTTTCCTTTCCAGCTATGAGCTAAATCAAAACCTCTCGTTTAATGAGGCAGAAGCAATCTATGAGCTACAAAACGATTCAATAAAGGCAAGAATTGCTTTGGATGAAGCCCTTACTTATGCAATAAAAGAATCTGTAGATAGCAGCTGCTCCCTTAACAATTCCACGCTATTGAACAAAATAAACACAAAATTTTCAGATACACTCTCTTCTCTCGGTTCTAATTGTTCTTACTCCAACCTCTCACATAATATAACTGATAATATAACTGGTAAAATGGTCTCTGTTAGCTTTGTTTTAAAGTGCTCTGCAAACTTCAATAACTTAGACGTTAATTATTCTACAGATGTTATATTCAAGAAATATTTTGAATTAACCACCACTACCAGCGGTTGCAATATAAAGGTCTATGATGAGCAGGCAAACCATTTCTTGGAATTAGATGCTACAACCTAAATTACTTTTTACAGCGCATAATAATACTGGCCTTTTGCCTTTTGTTCCCTGTCCTTTTTTGAGCCTAATTTGTTTGCTCTTGGCCTTTTTGTTTCTTTATCTCTCCTAAATGTAATATTCAATCCCTTCAAGAAGCGGTTCATGCCTGATTCCATTGTTTCCGGCTTATGGGCGAATCCTTTTTTTGCAGGAATTCCTTCAAATACTATTATGCGTTCTCCAACAATATCTTGGAAGAGAAGGTCATGATCAACAACTATGCAGCTGCGCTGTGTTTTTTCAACAACCGCTTTTATTGTTTCAGCCGCAGCAAGCCTTTCCTCAACATCCAAAAATGCGCTCGGCTCATCTAGGAGTATTATTTCCGCTTCCCTTGCTAAATTTAGAGCAATTGCAACCCTCTGCAATTCTCCGCCGCTTAGCTCATCTGCAAACGAGTCGAATAATTTCTTTATTTGCAACCTGTGCTCTATTTCTGATTCAAATAAGCTAAGGTCTATCTCCAATGAATCAAAGAGCTGCCTAACTGTTTTATGTTCTGATTTTAGATATTGCGGCTTGTACGCTACTTTATAGCTGCATTTCAATTCTACGTTATCTGGCTTAATTTCATTTGCAAGCATTCTAACAAATGTTGTTTTGCCTATGCCATTCGGCCCAAGGACAGAAACAACTTCTCCTTTATACAGTTCTCCTTCTTCAACAACAAGCTCGAATCCATCTAATTTCTTTTCCATCTTTGGATAATTTAGGAGAGGTTCTCTTTTCCTTTTTGTTGCAGCAGCTCTTTCGTAAAATTTTATTTCTGTTGCTCTAAATCTTATATTTTCCTTGCTTAGATATCCTTCAAGGAATTCGTTTATTCCTCTTCTTGTTGTTGCCTTTCCTGCTACTACACCGTAAACATGCGGCTCTCCAAACAATAGATGCACGAAATCGCTTGCGTAATCTAACACAATCAGATCATGTTCAGCAAGCATAACTGCTTTTCCCTCTTTTGTTGCTTTATCTCTTATTCTTTTTCCTATCTTCAATCTCTGGCTAACATCAAGATAAGAGCAAGGTTCATCAAAGAAGTAAAGCTCAGCATCTTTTGCCAATGCTACAGCTATCGCAACCCTTTGCAGTTCTCCCCCAGAAATTTCCTTTAATTTTCTGCTAATTATATTCTCAAGCTCGAATTCTTTTGCAATATCTGCAAATCTTTCTTTGGCTGCAAATCTTTCTAAAAGCTCTCCTACTGTAAGATTCGGGAAATTAGCAGCTATGCTCTCTATTCTCTGTATTTTCAAGGAGAATTTCTTTTCTCTGTTGGCTAATTCATTAAAAAAATCAAAGGCCTCTTTGCCGCGGAAAAATTCAAGGACATTGCTGTAATCTGTTACATTATCCTTAAAATTCCCTAGGTTTGGCACAATCTGAGCGGATAGTATTTTAATCAGAGTGGTTTTTCCTATACCGTTTGCCCCTAGAAGGCCGATTACTTTTCCTTGCATTGGCAAAGCAAAGCCATACAAACGGAAACAGTTTTTGCAGTATTGATGTAATGGCTTATCGAGTTTGGCGCTGAGGTTCACAATCCTTATTGCGTCGAAGGGGCACTTATGTACGCAGATTCCACAGGCAGTGCAGAGATTTTCCTCTATTATCGGTTTTTTATTCTGTTCAACTATGCATTCCTTTCCTGTTCTATTCACAGGGCATACTCTTATACATAACCAGTTGCACTTCTCTGGCTGACATTTTTTGTAGTTGATTACCGCTATCCTTTTCTGCTCCATGAAAAAAACTCCTCTAAAAGAGTTTAAAAATGTTTTAAAGACAAAGAACTTATGCGACTTATTAAATTTGACGAGAAGCACAAAATTATTGAATTCGTATGCAATACAGAGGCAGAGTTATGGCTAGCAGCAAAGCTGATAGAGAAAGGGGATTTTGTTAAGGCATCTACCGATAGGAAAGTTAAACTCGATTCCGGCAGAACAGAAAGGATTAAAATGTTTCTCGAGCTAGAGGTTAGCGATGTTGTTTTCAATGCTACGAGCTCAATGCTTCGCGTTAAAGGCAGAATAGTTTCAGGCAAACCAGAGGAATTTCTCGATATAGGCGCTGCTCACAGCCTGGAATTTGGTGTTGGCGATAAAATTTTTCTTAAAAAGCATGCGATTAGTACTTTCCACAAGAAACTGCTGGAGAGAATGAAACAATCAAAGGGAAAGAAGATATTGGTTATCTTAATTGATGAGAGAAAGGCAGAGGTTTATGCTGTAAGGGAGAATAGTTTTTCTTTAATTCTGCAGCTTGATTTTCCTTCTGGTAAGCGCTACAGTATAGGTGAAGAAAAGAAGTTCAATAAAATTTTAGAATTCCTCTCAAGGAATATCTCCGAGTATAGCGCTGTTGTAATTGCAGGTCCTGGATTTGCAAAGGAAAAATTGGCTTTAGCAATAAGGGAAAAGTACAGGAAAAAGATATTCACAAAGGCAGTTGGCAGTGTTACAATTTCCGGCCTGTATGAACTGTTTAGGAAAGGCCTTCCTGAAATCTCCAAGGAAGTGCAACTTGCCTCAGAGATTGAAGCAGTTGAAAACCTACTGAAAAGAATTGCTGTTGATAAAAAAGTTTGCTACAGCTTAGAAGATGTAAAGAAAGCGCTTTCCTTTAATGCTGTGGAAGTTTTAGTTATAAGCGATTCTTTCATAGATAAAAACAGAGCTTTATCTGCAGAGCTTTTAGAGGAGGCAGAAAAACAAAGAGCAGAGATTGTAATTGTTTCGTGTAAGGGAGAGCATAAAGATAAATTAAATGCAATAGGAGGCATTGCTGCTTTACTTAGGTTTGAGTTGCCCTGTTAGCTATATCTCTGTTATACCATTTTTTGTTAGGAGGACTATCTTGTAATCCTTTTGTTTCTCCTTTAGAGCTGCAAGCAGAGCTGCATGCTCTCTGCCAGTGCCAGAGGCAATACTTACAAATATATTTGCGTTGTCCGGAATTCTTTCGAGTATTGCTGTTTTCAGGCCTTCAAAACCAGAGCGAGATGCAACAAGAAGCCATTCCACTTCCTTATCTACTTTGAAATTCTGCTTTACCCATTCTGTCCCTATTAAAATTACTCTCTCCCATTGTCTTTCATTAATTAATCTTGCGATATGCCCCCAGCTCCCTCTGCCTGCTCCAACTGTAGCTAAAAGCACATCTCCCATAGTATAAACCTATATCTTACTATATAAAAACCTTGCCCTCTCCTAAAACTCTTTTCTATGCATGCATTTCCTTTTTTGCTTCCCTATACAGTTCAATAAACTTTCTGCCAAGATTAGTAGTATAGTAGAATATTTTTGTTGCTCTGCTTTCCTTTTCTATTAGTTTCGCCTTAATTAGGGCCTCTAATGAGAGTAGCAGAGCATCTTCTTCCATTTGCACATTTCTCTTTATTGTTTCAAAAGAAGATGCAGCTCTATTAATAAATTCCAGAATTTTCACTAATTCCTTTGCTTCTGCTATTGGTTTTGCTTCTGGATGCTCCATTAGAAATAGCTTGAATCTATTTATTGAATTCTCCATGCTTAAGATTAGTTTCATCTTCTTTTAAATTTTGCTAGTTATAGTTTTTTACCCATATATTCTCCGATCTTTCTGTAGCCAAGCTTCCTGAAATACTCCCTTACACCTATGCCAGCGATTGCTATTATCTTGTTATACCTCTCATTTGCTGCTAATTCCTCTGCTTTGTTTATAAGCATTGCTCCTAGGCCGCGGTGCTGTATTGCTTTGCTGTGTTCTCCTATTGGTAAAGCTTCTCCAAGGACTCTGACCTCTCTTATTAATGCTGTGTTTTTATCTATCTCCTTTCTGAACGGTTCTGCAGGGAATCTAAGCCTTAGATATGCGAATAATGTTTTTCTCTTCCTGTCTTCTATACTTAAGAATTTCTCTAAGCCATTGCTTGCGTTATAGCTCTCAATAAACAGCTTTGTCTTTGCCTTTTTGAAATCAACATCCTTTAGGCCTGCTTCCCTACATCTTATGCAGTTGCATTCTAAACCTCTCTTTGAGAGCTCTTCCTTAACCATCTGCCTCAGGTTTGTTGCTATTGGCCCAGCAACAATTCCAGATGGAATATCTCTCTGAATGCGCATAATCCTTACATATCTCGGGACAATTCTCTTTATTTTTATTATTAGCTCTATGGTTTCATTAAGCGTTAATGGCTTGTATCTGCCTTCCTTCATCAACCTGTATAGCTTTGTTTTCGGCAATACGAGAGTAGGATAAATCTTTAGCATATCCGGCCTGAATTTCTCTTCCTTAAAGATTCTTTCAAACGCTTCAAGATCCTTGTCTAAATCGCTTCCTGGTAGGCCAAGCATCATATGATAGCATACTTTAAAGGCAGAATCTTTAAGCAAGGCAGTTGCTTTTATTACATCCTCTACGCTGTGCCCTCTATTTACCTTTCTGTAGATTTCATCGTCTGGATTCTGCACACCTAGCTCGCATCTCGTAGCAGCAAAGAACAACATCCTTGAGATAATTCTCTTTGTTGCAAAATCAGGCCTTGTTTCGAATGTTATGCCAGTAATTCTCCTTTTGGAATGCTCTGCATATTTTTTTGCTTTTTCTATGGAGGAGAATCTCTTCCCTGTAACAGCGTTGAATATTTGCAGCATTACTCTTCTCTGATAGCTTGCCTCTGTAGCAAAGAAGGTTCCACCCATTACTATAATTTCTATTTTGTCTGTGCTATGGCCTTCCAACTCTAAACTCTTTAATCTTTCTTTTACCTGCTTAAGAACGGAAAAATTAAAGCTTAATGCTCGCATTGTTGCTGGTTCTCTGCCTGTATAGCTCTTTGGTGTTTGCTGCTTTACTAAACTTGTTGGACAGTATATGCATTTCCCAGGACATTTCTTTGGCTTCGGCATCACAGCAATTACAACAATTCCGGAGCTGCTTCTCGCTCTTTTTACCTTCAATACGCTAATAATTTCCTTGTCCTTTCTAAGCTTAACTGGAAGATTGGCGATTATTTCGTAATTTCTTGGTAATCTATCCAAACAATATTTCTCAGCTAGTGCTATCTTTGCCCTGTTCAGTGTTTCTTTTGTTATCTTCCCTTTCTTTATGCGTTTTGCCAACTCTATTGAGAATTTCTTTATGCTGTTCATGAAGATCGCTTTATGCGAATTTAAAAATAGCCACAGCCAGAGCATTTAACAGATAGCTCTGCATCATGCTTGGAAGCATTATCGGCATCGCATAGATAGGCATCAATATCTTTGCCCAAAATTCTGGTTTTGCCTTTACAACCAATTCAAATTCTTTGCTAGCCAAAGAATCCTTACCAAATAGCTTTATTTTAAATCTTGTTACGCCGCTGGCTCTTGGAATTACGCAAACACTAAAATCTGTTGCTGAATTTTTTTTAGCAATTGCTTTGCTCTGTTTTACCCAGTTTGCAGGCAAACTTGTACTAAAGCCAATTCCTTCGTTTGCTATTGAATTGTTTATTGCTGTAAATTTATAGCAGGCCTCTTTATTTACTGCTGTTTCCTTTGTTAATTCCCTTGCGGCAAAGTCAAGCAGATTTTTTCTTATGTTTATAATAATGAATCCCTTCTCTTGTTTTAGTGGCTGCTTTGCTTCCAATTCTATGCCTATTCTCTGCATTCTCTCGCTAACGCTGCTTGGAATTGTTATTGTTAACGAGAAAAACTCTGTTGTTTTTTCTATGCTGTAATGCCAATCTTCCGGAATATTTGTAACATTGATGCTTTCATACTCTACTCCTTCACAGATTCTTGCTATAACAAACTTTATAGTTTGCCCCGGGGATGCGTTTCCTATTATTAATTCCTGGTTATTCTCTATGCTAACAGCAATTGGCTCTATTATGGCAATAGCGTTTACACTAACAAGCAAAAGAGAAAATATCAGCATTACCGAAATTGTGTTATGCATATTTGGCATATACTATTGGTTTAAGGAATTAAATAAAAATCCTTTGTAGAGCGAATTAATTATGCTTTTGGTTGCTGTTTCGGACATTCACGGAGATCTTGCAAAGCTCGAAAAATTCAAGCAGTTTTTGGCTGAGCAAAATATACAGCCAGACGCATTGTTTGTCTGTGGGGATTTAACTCATTATGGCAGCTATGAAGATGCAGTGCAGATTCTCTCCTCCATAAAAGTTATATCGGAGAGATTGTTTGCAGTAGTTGGGAATGCTGATAGATGGGAAGTAGCAAAGGCCCTAGAGGAATTCAATTGTTCTCTAAATTTTAGATGTACAGAATTTGATGGATTCAGAATTGCTGGAGCTAGCGGCTCTGCTGGAGATGTTGGCGAAGTTATTTTTACAGAAAAAGAACTCAGCAATAAACTGCGTGCACTTGAAAGCTGCACTCCTCTTGAAATTTTCGTAAGCCATTCTCCCCCAAAGAATGTTCTTGACTATACCGCAAATGGAACAAACATAGGTTCTACAGCCATAAGAGAATTCATCAAGAAAACAAAACCAAAGCTTCATATATTTGGCCATGTACACGAATCAACAGGAAGCAAGGTTATAGAGAATGTAATGTGTGTAAATGTTGCCGCGATTAAAGAAGGCCGCTTTGCTCTTATTGAATTGGATGAGAATGCAAACGTGCTTGCAATAAAATTTCTTGAATTCGGTTGAGAATATGCAAAACGCTAACAATGCTCAACTACGGTTTTCAATGGTTAAGCAAAGGCACAGGAAAACATTTGAGGAAGCCTTAGCTAAGGGGCTTGTTGATAGACAGCTTATTCCGATCTGCAAATTCATTTCAAAACAGAGAGAATTCTTTACAAGCAGCGGATGTGCTGGGAGAATTCTCTTAATATGCTTGCCGAAGGGAGAAGAAAAGAAAGAAGCTTTCTTTGTTGCGAAATGGCACAGAAAGGTTAAATTCTCTGAGCTTAAGGAAGCTCTTGCAAAGGAATGCAACAACGAGCTGTGGTTTAAGCAGGAACCTTTTATTCTGCATATCGGCACAAACACAATAGAAAACGCCAGAAAAATTCTCAAAATAGCAAAAAAGGCAGGAATCAAAAGAGGCGGAATTATGCATCTTGGCTTAGGAAAAATAATGATAGAGCTCGTTGGCACTCAATACCTATCGTTGCCAATTAAAAAAGGGAAAAAACTTCTTGCAGATGATAGATTTATCAAATTTATTCTGCAAAAGGCAAACAAAAAACTGGAAAAGAACTATGAGAGGTTGAAAAAATTTGAGAGAATTCTGATTTCAGAACTGAGCCCATAACTTGCTGTGATCAATAATTTAATCTTTTCATAGTATATAAGTGTTATGCCTAAAAAGCAAAACAAAAGGGTGTTTTTTGCGGTTAACCTCCCACTTGAATTAAAGAAAAAGATACTGGAAACATTTCTCGAAAAACTCCCAGAGGAATTGAATATAGTGAAAGCGATAAACCTTCATATCACTCTTTATTTTCTTGGCTATTGGCCGGAGGAAGCAATTGCAGAGGCAAGAGACAAATTAGCCGATTTCAATTTTCCAAGATTTGAAGTTAAAATATCAAAGATAGGTCACTTCTCTAGTAGAGTACTTTGGCTTGGCATAACAAAAGGAAGCTCCGAACTAATTGCTCTGCACTCAAAATTATGTAAGGTTTTAGATCTGCCTTTTGACAATAGGTTTCATCCGCATATAACTTTAGCTAGGAACCGCTCGCTTAACTATAAGAGGTTTAGGGAGATTGTTGATGAGCTATCTAAAATAAAATTTGAAGAAAGATTTTCTGTTAAAAGTTTTGAGCTTATGGAATCAAAGTTGAGGAGTAGCGGAGCAGAGTATAAACAACTATTCAGCGTAAAGCTTGTTGACTAATTCCTCGATCTCTCTCGGATTTATATAATAGTGCTGGATTATTGTTGTTACTTCCCTTGTATTTGTTATTTTATTCTTGTGCATCCATTCCAGTATTTTTGCTCTTTTCATTATCTCTTCTTTGACTTCGTTTTTTGTTCTTCCGGTATTTTTGGCAATAACTTCTATAATATGGCTTGTGTCTAGATTAAGCTTTGAATTCTCACTGCTAAATAGTTCAGCACTTAACAGGGTTCCTGCCATGTAGTCGAATTCAACAATCTCCTCTACAAACCTCTTTGTTTCAATTCCCTTCCTTTCCTTTTTCAGAAAGATAACAATATCAAGCAATCTCATTAGTTCCATTGGAACATTCATAGGGCTTGTTGTTAATCTTAGCACTGCATCGTTACAAGAGTTAGCATGTATTGTAGCTAAAATTCCCTGCTGGCCAGTGTTCATTGCCGTAAAAAGGGTTTTTGCTTCAGCATGTCTTACCTCGCCAACAATTATTCTATCCGGGCGCATTCTAATAGCGTTCTCGAGAAGCATGTCTGTTTTTTCTTTCCTATTGCTCTGAACGGAATCTCTTGCTTCCAAAGCTACATAGTTTTCCCTATAAGAGAGGTCCAATTCCCTTACGTCCTCTATTGAGATAATTCTTTGCCAATACGGAATAAAGGCCAAGAGAGAATTTAGCAGAGTGGTTTTTCCGCTACTTGCGCTGCCCGCAATTATTATGTTTAAAGGATATATACCAAAGCCCTCTACTGCTAACCACAGAAAGGCAGCTACTTCATAGCTGAGTGTTCCGTTATCAATCAAATCTATTATGCTCATTCTCTCCTCTGGGAATTTTCTTATTGTTAGAGAGGGGCCGTTCCAGGCTACTCTGCTGCTTGCTATGTTCGCTCTGCTTCCGTTGTTCATCCTAACATCTATAATGCTTCTATTTGCAAATTTTGTGTTCTGGGAAATTCTCTCTATTATTTTATGTAATTTATCTCCGAGAATAATGTTTGTTTTGCACATTCCGAACTTCCTGTGGAATACAAAAACCTCTTTATGCGGGGAATTAACCATAATCTCCTCTAATTCCGAATCCCTTAACAATTGCCCAAGCTCAAAGAGGCCGAATAATTCGTCAAATATTAGTAAGCTTATCTTCCTAATTTTTCTTGTTTCATTAATTTTTAACTCTTCTGCGACTCTTTTTTCTATATATTGAAGAATTTCTTCTTCCTCTTTGGCTGTTATTTTCTTCTTCCTGTATTCCTTTAATTTTCTCGATCTCTTTAACTTTGGAAT
>JAGHAR010000098.1 GCA_021161405.1 Candidatus Iainarchaeum sp. | reverse complement strand
GTATAAGATGGCTTCCTGTTTCGTGATCTACTTCATATCCAATTTTACAAAGGGCCTTGATTAATTCTTTCCATAAAATCACAGGAAGTTTGTGGCTTATTTTGTGTTTTTTCATTAGCAGTATAACTGTTTAATTAATTTATATTAGTTGCTCAAATTCACTATGTGGTTTGTTTTATGTTTTTCAAATCTTCACCGTGACAACTTTTGACACTCTTCTATAAATTTTCTCCTCTGGATGCTCTCTTAAGCTTTCAAGATACCCTTTTATCGCATCTCTAATGTTTTCCAATGCTTCCTCCGCTGTTTTGCCTTGCGAAATACAACCAGGGAGATCTAAGCACTCTGCCACAAAAATCCCGTCTTCATCCTGAGAAAGAGCAACTTTATAACTTCTGTGCTTTACTGATTTCATAATTAAATACAAATAGAGGAAGATGTATAAATTAGTTACGCCTAATGCATAGATTTAAATACACCGTTGATCAGCGATCAATCCTCTTTATTCTTCCGCCACAATAGGCAATAATCTTATCGCAGATTTTTCGCAATGCTTCTTTGCAATATGCCTCGCTCATTAAACTGTTGCCCTGGACATAGATTACAATATTCTTAGTTGCTAGATCTATCTTTGTTTCATCGCACTGCTTTTCATCCGCAAAGCAAATCACTCTTTCATCATCAACAACCACAAAAGAATTCTCTGGAATTTTTCGCTGCTGTTTCTCTTCTAATGGAACGAATGGTTTCTTTCCATCGTAAAATTCAAAGCGTATGTCGCCCTTCAATTTATCTATATCGTGAGCACCTACAACAACTGCTTTTTCCAACGAAACCAAATTATAGGAATCAACAGCAGTATTTATCTGCGGAAGCCTGCCATTAGCTAAAACCTGCTCAACCAAATTCCTAACAGAATTCCTAACTTTAATTCCGAGCTTTTCGTAAATCTTTTCATAGCCCTCTATCAATCTATTATATTCCTTGCCAGTTAATTTATCCTTAACCTTTATAACAATTTCCTGCTTCTCTTTCTCCAATGCCCTGCTCTTTCTTTTCACTTTAACACCTTCTATAACCGCAGAGTAAACCTTCAAGCCGAGCTTTTTAAGTTCTGGAGAAACACTAACCTTGACATCCCTTGCTTTAATCTTTTCCTCTTTAAACTCAAACTTTGGGAATAGAATTCCGCTGCGGTTTATTTTATTCTGCTTTAAAAGATTGAATTTAACTTTCTCGATAGCTCCTTTGAAAAATTCTCTGCTCGGCTTGATACCAAGCTGCTTCAAAATCTCTTCGCTTGCGTTTGGCATAAAGGGCCAAAGCAGAATTGCAACCACTCTCAAAGAATCCGCTAAACTATACAGGGTTGTTGCTGCTTCCTCCCTGCTTGAATTCCACGGCTGCTTCTCATTTATATAGCGGTTGCACTCATCAACAAAGGAAAAGATTTCCTTCAAAGCGAGATGCAGCTCAAATTTGGAAAAATAACCCTTAATCTTTGCAACGTTAAGCTTCTTTGAAAGTTCTTCCGAGGTTTTTGCCTTCGGAATTACTCCGTTGAATTTCTTCTCAATCAAAACCAAAACCCTGTTAAGCAAATTTCCGAGGGAATCCGCAAGCTCGGTATTGTTTCTCTCTATTAATGCCTTCTCTGAGAAATAGCCATCCTCTCCAAAGGGAATCTCTCTGAGGAGGTAATAACGAACAGCATTGCTGGAGTATTTCTCTGCTAAAACAATTGGATCAATAACGTTGCCTTTACTTTTGCTCATCTTTACATTGCCTTCTAAATTTATAAATCCATGTGCAACAATTTTCGGCAGCTTTATCTTAGCGGCCATAAGCATGCTGAACCATATCGCTGTGTGAAACCAAACAATATCTTTGCCGATTAAATGTAAAGCAGGCCAATACTGCCTGAATTTTTTGCTCGGCCATTTAATGCCTGTCAAATAATTTAGTAGAGCGTCAAACCAAACATATATTGTATGCTTTTTATCGAAAGGCACTGGAATTCCCCACTCAACATTCAACCTCGAAACGCTGAGATCATGCAATTTCTCCTTCTTTAATCTTGCAAGCACCTCGTTGCGCCTCGTATCAGGGAAAATACAATTCGGGTTTTTTTCAATGAATTCAATCAATTTGTCTTGGAATTTGCTCAGCTTAAAGAAGTAGCTTTCCTCTTCAACAATCTCGCATTTTCTCTTATGAACAGGGCATAGAGAACCATTAATTAAATCCTTTGCAGTATAAAATGCTTCGCAATCAACGCAGTACAGGCCTTTATACTTTCCCATATAAATATAGCCGTCCTTATACAATTTCTCAAAAAATTTCTGCACCAATTCCTCATGATCAGCATCCGTTGTCCTAATAAACCTGCTCCATTCAATATCCAAAGCAGAGTATGCTTCTTTGAAAAATTTTACCTGTTTGTCAACAAATTCCTTTGGATTCATTTTTTGTTCAGCAGCAGCTCTTTGAATCTTTAGGCCGTGCTCATCTGTGCCTGTTAAAAAGAAAACATCCTTGCCGAGTAAAAAATTCCATCTGGCAATGCAATCAGCCAAAACCTTCTCATATGCATGGCCCAAATGCGGCTTTGCATTCGGATAATCTATCGCTGTTGTAATATAGAAACGCTTATTGCTTTGCATGAAAGCATTTTAATAAAAAAGAATTTTAATTGGTTCGCATTTTCTCTTTCGGGCAAAACCAAAATGATTAGAAAAATTTTTTCAATATAGCAAAGAAAGTTTGGAATTCGAATTCAAAATTATTTTTTATTAGAAGGCACTTATTTTTACCATTGTTTTAATTTGTTCTCCCAACACGCCTAATTTTCAACGGCAAAGAGGCCTTTGAAAATGAAGAAAATAAAAAATTAGCAAATATATGTTGGGAGAACATGGCTACAAACATAGAAAAAACAAAAGCGCTAAGCGAGGAAAATCCTTATGTTGAAAAATTCAGGGAATTCTTTGGGAGTGTGTATAAGAAAGAAATTGAACGGCTTGCGGAGAGCTATCCGCAGAAACGCTCATTAGAGGTTGATTTTAAGAAATTGGAAAACTATGATTTTGAGCTAGCGGATGAGCTATTAGATAAGCCGGATTATATGCTAGAGGCAGCGGAATTAGCTATAGCGAAGATGGATATTCCTACGCTTACAGCAGAGGAATTTGTGCCGCATGTTAGGTTCTACAATCTGCCGAAGGATAAAACCTTTATGATTAAGGAGATTGGAAGTGAGCATCTAGGCAGGTTAATCTGCGTGGAAGGAGTTGTTAGGCAGTTAACAGAAGTAATGCCAAAATTAAAATTAGCAACATGGCGCTGCAGAAGATGCGGCAATAGCTATACCATAGCACAAGAAACACAACAGGCAAAAAAACCTGCGTTTTGTGAGGAATGTAGAGGCAGGGACTTTGAATTGATTGAGAGCGAAAGCGAATTCGTTAACTATCAGAAGATACAAATTCAGGAGCCTCTGGAAAAACTGCATGGAAGTGAGCAGGCAACATATCTAGATGTACATGTAAGCGATGATTTGGTTAATAGGTTGGCTCCCGGAGATAAAACAAAATTTGTTGGAATTCTCAGATTATATCCTGGCCAAGGAAGGAAAACATTATTCGGGAGGTATTTGGAAG
>JAGHAR010000038.1 GCA_021161405.1 Candidatus Iainarchaeum sp. | reverse complement strand
GCGGATTGCAACATCTTTCAGAATTTTGTTTAAGGCCGTTCCCATATGGATGTGGCCCGTAGCATAGGGAGGCCCGTCCATAAAATAAAATTTCTTCCTCGAGTTATAATTCCTATGCCTTACCTTTTCAATAATCTTGTTTTTCTTCCAAAAATCAATTACTGCTAATTCCTGCTCGGCATTGAAACTACGCAGCATCATGAAGAAACCTCGCATACACATAATTAAAAATTTAATTGGATTGTGGGCCCGGCCGGATTCGAACCGACGACCTGCGGTGTATAAGACCGCTGCTCTGCCAGCTGAGCTACGGGCCCAAACTTTTGACAAAAGTTTGATCAAAATGTGCTACATTCCTCGCTTCGCTCGGAAGTAGCACTTCGTCTACAGACATATTGATTTACCTTGCCTTAATTTCTTTGATGAAACTTTCTTTTTAAGAAAGTTTCTTTTACAAAAGCTCGCAAAATGTGCGACATTCGTTGCTTCGCAACGAAGTCCCACTTGGCCTATAGACATATTGGTTTACTTATTTTTAAATTTCTTGTTGTTGAAACCTAAACAGAAATAAGCAGAATATTATCCCCGCGGATTATTACGGTACCATAGCGCTTAGATATTTCACCGTCCTTTAGTTCAACAGCCTCCTCTAGTGAGATATTCATGTGCACATCAAAGGATTTCAGCTTACCTCTTATTGCTACACTGTCTTTTAGAATTATTAGTACTTCTTTGCCTATTGCTTCTGTGAGCAAATCAAACGGTCTTTCAGCCATTCCCACACCTCATCTTCTTCTAAATATCCTCACAAGCTTTGCAAAGAAACCCTCTTTCGGCTTTTCTTGAGTTATTGCCACAGGTCTTCCAACAAGCTTTAGGGCTGTCTTTTTGATTTCCATTACTCCCCTGCTATGAGGAGCCCTAACAATAGTAGGTACTACTTTCTTCCTTAAAAATGTTTTCCTAATTTCATCATCAAATGGAATGATTCCGTAAAGAGGCAGCTCCATCATCTTCATTATATCCTCAGCATTTATCTCGCCGGGCTCGTTTCTAACCATATTAACGATTACTCCTATCGGCTTACAGCCCAAACGCTGAGCAGTGAATTTTATCTTCAATGCATCAGCTATAGAAGGTGGCTCAGGCATCAAAACAATCAATGCTTCTTCTGAAGCAGCTAACGTTGCCTTAACTGTTTTCTCAATGCCAGCCGGAGAATCTAGAAGAACAAAATCATAATTCGATGAAATTTCCTTAACAACGCTTTCCAATCTTTCAGGATCAACGCGCCTGTATGATTCCAAGCTTAAGCCTGAGGGAATAATATGTACATTTGCTGGACCATCGTAGAGCGCATCGTTAATATCTGCTTCTCCCAAAAGAACATCGTGTAGTGTTATTGGACTTCCTTGCATTCCAAAAAGCAACGAAAGGTTAGACATTGCAATGTCAGCATCTATTAGCAAAACTTTCTGGTTTAATTGAGCTAGTGCAATGCCTAGGTTAGCAACAATTGTGGTTTTGCCAACTCCGCCCTTGCCGGATGTTAATGAAATAATTCTCCCCATAACAACCAAACTCGTAAAATATGTTATAGATTAAGGAATTTATCGTTTTAAAATCTTTTCTAATTCTGAAGCAGATATTTTTCAACATCCTTGGCTAATGCCTTAAGCTCAACAGGCTCAAGATTTGATTGTGCCCTAACAATAAATAATCTTTTGTTGTGGGTGAAGAACATTACCCAGCCTTTGTTATCTTTCAAAAAGAAAAAATTAGATCTTCTAAATTCTGTTGTTGCATATTGAAAAACGCTTGAGGCAATTATCGCATCTTTAAGGCCATTTGTCTCTGTTGAAAGAAGCAAATTTCCGTTGTTATCGCTTACTATTATAGAATCAACCAGGTGCCTCCTCTTCAAATCTTGGAGAATCCGCCTACTGCTTTGGGAGGTTATCTTTATGTCGTATTTTGCAATTAAATCGTTTAATGCTTTTAGCTGTTCTTCTGGCGGAGTTAAATCTTCTATAGCTAAAAGGCGCATAATAGTATTTCTGAATAGCTTTCTTACACCCATAACAATCCCCTGCTAGGAAATAAAAACTAAAGAAGAATAAAATAGAAAACCTTAAAAAACATAAAAATTTAACATTTTGCGAATTATTTACAGCTACACAATTCCAATCTTCCTAAGCAAAAGATATCTGCTCACTTCCTTTGTCTGTAAAGAATCTCCAAGAAATTTTTCCGCGAATACAGAGCTATATTCATCCGGAACAAGCTTGGATATATCTCTACTCTCGAGCTCTCTTGTTAGCTGCACCTCATCGTTAAATGCAAGGATTAAATCAACCTGATGCAAACTAAGCTCATCCGCTTCAAATACTCCTTTGTTGGAAGCGCATGCATTAAAGAAATGTTTTGCGGCTTCATCTCCGTATAGCTCCTTCGAAAATCTGAGATATTCAAAAACCGCTCCAATAATCTTGCCGAGTTTTAATAACAATAATCCCTCTTCTATGCCAGTGCAGCCATCAATAGAAATTAGAAAATAGCCGGTAAATTTTTCATCCATTAATTTCGGCAATTCTTTTAGGATTGTCTCTTTGCTTAGCTTCCCTTCCGCAACTATGTTGCCAACAGGCAAATTCATTCTTCCTCACCTATCACAAAAACCTTGTCTGCTGTATTTTTTAGTGCTGATGCTGCTGCGCTGTCAACTATTAATGCCACGGTTTCCTTGCCTTGGCTCTTTGCCTTAATTATTGAAGGAACAAAATCAGAGTCGCGGGTTACATAGACAATTGTATTGATGAATGGGTTGAACGCAGCGGCAGTTGCTTCAACAGCCATCGCAACATCTACATCGCCGATAGTTATAACGGGCTCGAAACCTTCATTAGCTATTGCCTCTATTAATTTTTCAGTTGCGAATTGATTTAGAAAAACTTTTGCTATCTTTGCTTCCCCTATCTTTGAAACTATCTTCTTAATTTCTCTTATCTCAATTCCCAATTCCTTGCGCAAAATGTTAGGGCCGTCTATAAAAACCGCTAAATTCTTCTGTTTTTCGGCCTTCATTACGCGAGCAATCTTCCTTTTTACATTATCCAGCATTGTAGATATATAAACAGATAAATTTTAATAAAGCAAACACTTTTGCTGAGAAAACAACATAAGAGTTTTAAAATTTATTTTTGTTTGGTTTTTAGAGAGCAGGAGGAATTCTATGGAAGAAAAAAGATTCGCATCTGTTGGTTCTTTGAAACCGGGAAACTATGTTCTGATAGATGGAGAAGTGTGCCAAATAAAAAGTATTGAAAAAAGCAAACCAGGGAAGCATGGTTCAGCAAAAGCAAGGGTTGTTGCGTTTAATATCTTTACAGGACAGAAAAAGGGCCTACTGAAGCCAACATCTGCAGAGGTTGAAGTACCAATACTTAAAAAAGGTGTTGCGCAGGTTGTTGCAGTTTTAGGTGAGCAAATACAGATAATGGATGTAGAGAGCTACGAGATGTTTACGGTTGCTAAACCAAAAGAAATAAAAGGTTTGGAGAGCGGTGTTGAAGTAGAATACCTCCGCTACGGAGATAATGTTAAAGTAACAAGAAAAAGATCTTCATGAAGAAAAAAACAATTAATGTTGTTCTTTTACCTTATTCTGCTGGTTCTTTGGGAAGAAACAACGGTTGTGAAGCTGCGCCAGGCACAGTAAAAGAGATAATTGGCAAACTTGCAGAGGAATATTTTAAAGGAAAGATTAAGTTGGATTTTAGCTATTTGAATTTACAGCTCTTAGAGCCGGAGGAAGCGCTAAAAAGGATAGAAAAAGAAGCAACGCGTAAAATCGGTAATGCTTTTACTATATTTGTAGGCGGCGACCATAGCATAAGTTATGCAACCATCAAAGCATTCGCGAAGAAATATAAAAGAAAAACTGTTGTTTGGCTAGATTCGCATGCAGACGCAATGGACTGTTTAACTGTTCCGAGCCACGAAGATGTGACAAAAACTTTGGTAGAGAGGAAAATTATAAAAAGAAACGAGCTGATCTTCTTTGGCTTACAGAGGGTTTGGCCGAGAGAGAAAAAATTCATAGAGAAAAGGAAAATTGTTTCATTGCAGAGCAGAGATTTGCCAAAGCTTGAAAAGTTAATAAAGGGAAAACAGGTATATTTAAGTATTGACTTTGATGTGTTCAACAAAAGAATTGCATTTGCGACTGGTTATGCGGACGGCAAACTCAAGATGAATGAATTTACGAAGTTATGGTGTAGCATTGCAGATAGAATTAGAGTATTAGATTTTGTTGAATACAATCCTCTGCTTGATAAAAACAATACAGGCCAAAAATTAATTGAAAGAATTTTCAAGATAATTTTAAAATCTCTCTGCAACTGAGCGAAAGCAAAATCTTTTTATTGGAATAACATATATCTTTACACAATGGATAAAAGAGATGTATTAATCGATTCCATAAAGAAGTTGCTCTCCCTGAAGGTCAGTGAGGAAGAGATAGAGAAACATTTGCAATCCATAGGAATTTCCAAAGAAGAAGCAAAAGAATTAATTGCCCAGGCAAAGCTTGCTGAAACACCAGAAAAAGAGCAAAAAGTCAGTGAGGAAATTGTAAAAAGGCTTTCCAAGGAGGAAGCAGAAGTAAGCAAAACAGAAGCAATTAGTGAAAAGCTTTCCACACCAACAGTGGGAAAAGAAAAAACACAAAAATATGAGAAAGGAATTGAAGAAATTTCCAAGCTATGGGAAAAAGGAATTCTGACAACCGCCGCGAATTATTTGCGGGAAATGAAAAAATTAAGAGATGAGATCGAGAAAAAAGTAAAGAAAGAGGTTTCAAATGCTCTCGAGGCGGAAATGAAAAAGATGAAGCTGATAATGGATTCGCAAAAAAAGATAATGGTTTCAGAAGTTAAAGAAGAGCTCGAAAAAAAGGCAAAGGAACTAACTTCAATGGTTGAATTGAAAATAAAAGAACTTAAAGATTTGAATGCAGAGGTAAAGACCAATCTTGAAAAGATTGAAAAGGCAAAGGCAGAGCAAGAGGAAATTCTAAAAAATTTTGAAGAAAGAACCTCAGAGATTAAGAAGCTGAAGGAAAATATAGAAAAAGAAATAGAAGAAGTTATTGCGAATGCCCGCGCAAAAGCCGAAGAATTTTTGGAAGAGGCCGAAGAAAGATTGAAAGAAATAGATGAGAGAACAACCCAAGCAATAGAGCTTGAAAATCAAATTGTAGAGGGGCTAATGAAAGATGCCAAGAATAAAATAGATTCCCTAAAGTTAGAGGCCGCACAGGAACTTAGGGCAGAGCTGAAATCAGAAATAGAGGAACTGAAGAGAATTAAAATGAGTATTGATCCGGAAAAGATATCTGCACAGCTCAGCGAGCTTCAGGAGTTCAAGAAGGAATTAAAAGGCCTAACTACTGAACAGCTAAAAATGTTAAGGCAGGAAATCTATACCACAATTACAAAACGTTTAGAAGTAGAGGTAAGGAACACAAGGAACGAGCTTGCAGAACTTAACCAAGCGCTGGCTGAGAAACTAGAGCAAACTATAAATCAACGCCTAGCAGATGTTGACAGCTATGTAGATGAAATTAAAGAGAAATTTGATCCGGAAAGAGCAGAGCTGATTATGGATGAGTTAGACACCTTCAAAAAGCAATTCTTGAAAACAATTGAAAAGAACGTTTCCAAATTTAACGAGGCAATAAAGAAATTTAACAGGCAAGCAACAGAAATTCAAAACCAAGTGCTGCTCCGTATAAAGGCAATCGATGAAAAAATCAAAGAATTAGAAACATTTGAAAGAAATTTCGCAAAAGAGATGGGAATTGCACTGGAGAAATTAACAAAGAAGAAGGGAAAGAGAAAAACTAAGAAATAGGCATGCCGCGTATTACGATAGGTGCTGCGTGCTTATATATTACCTCTGGCACTAATATTACGCTCGGCAATCCAATTAATCTTCTTCTT
>JAGHAR010000102.1 GCA_021161405.1 Candidatus Iainarchaeum sp. | reverse complement strand
TTGGAGTGATAGCAAACATACTCTATATCTCTGGCTTTGATTCCAATTCAATTTTAGTTATTCCGTTGATTTTTTTCAGCGCATTTACAGTTACGCAGGTTTTTATGTTAACAAAGAAGAAACACAGTATAATAGCTGGTGTTGCTGCTTCATTTTTTTGCGCTGTTTCTTTCGCACAGCTTAATACATTTTTTCTGATGTATTACAAGAATATAATTGCCGTTATGCTTCTCCTATCTCTGTTCTTTTTCAGCTATAATATCGAGCAAAGAAGAAATCTTATTGCTGCAATTATCCTTAATTCAGCAATTGGATTTTTGCATAAGCCTACTTTCCTTTTGTCTAGCGTTTTGATTCTGCTATACGCGATCGTGAATTTTAAAAAGGAAAAGGTTTGGAAAAATAGCGTTGCAGTTGTTATTGTCTCAACAGTTGCAATCCTGCTATTTTATTTGCCAGTAGCTAAAGAACTTATTGATTCTTTGCTGTTGCCAGCGTTGGCAAAACACACCTCAGGTACTTTTATCAAAACAGATGAATATTTGAGCTTAGCCGCGCCTCTACTGCCGTTTGCTGTTTTTGGAGTAATTATTGAGTTATTCGATTTGAAAAAGAAAAAAGTAAAGCTACATTCTGTTGATATTCTTACAATATTTTTCCTCCTCTCTGCATTTATGGTATTCTCGAAGATGCTTTTCTTTAGGAGGTTCATCGTATTCTTAGATTTAGCATCTGTGTGCTTTGCTGGGATTGGGCTTGTTAAAATTTCACAGATTATATACAGCTACAAGAAAGAACTTGTTGTAGTAGTGTTGCCAATCCTTTTGGCTTCTTTACTACTTGCAGTAAATGCTGCAACAACTGCAAAACCATTAATTAATGAAACCCAATTAAGCGCTATTAAAGCAGTTGATAATTTTACAGAAAGCAACGCTACAGTAATAGCTGCAACAAACTATGTTGCTCCTTGGTTACTTGGCTATACAGATAGAAATATAATCGCTCCGGGGCTATTTGAAAACAACAAATGGGACTTTAATACCTGGAAGAGATTCTGGCTAGCTGAAGAAAGCAGCGAAGTAATTCCGCTAATGCAGCAATACAAAAAGCCACTCTATGTTTTCATTCTGAATGATGAAACAAGCAGTTACATAAATAGAGAAAAATTTGAAGACAGATGCTTTGAAAAAATTTTTAATATGGAAGGAGGAATATTATACAAATTTCTCTGCTAGGTGTTGTTAATGCTTGCTAATGTAATATTGAGCGCTGCACAAAAAATAATCGGGTTTATAATTTTTTTATTTCTGCCAGGCTTCGCACTAACATATGCGCTGTTTTTAGATGAATTTAACATTGTCGAAAGAATATTTATGGCTGTTCCATTCAGCTTTGCGGTTAGCTCTTTGAGTATTTTTTATCTTTACTATTTTTTCGGAATTGGAATAACTGCTCTGAATTCTATAGCTACTGTTATCTCCCTAACAACAGTTTTTGTGTTCATCGCAATTGCAAGGAAAATATTAAAAAGAAGGAAAACTCAAAAAGGCCGGAAAAACCGCTCAACTAAATAAGCTGGCTCTGTTGTTTTTATTGCATTGAAATCCTTTGGAAAGCAGTTCCTGAAGTTCTTCCATACATAGCGCTTGTCTAAGAAAACAGCAATGCCTCTGTCATTTGCAGAGCGGATAACCCTGCCTGCGCATTGTAGTGCTTTTATAATCGCTGGATATAGATAAGCATAGTGCCAGCCTCTTCCGAATTTTTCCTCGTAATAATCTATCAGTGCCTGCCTTTCCAGATCCATCTCAGCAAGAGGAATTCCCACAATTATCGCTGCTAACAATTTATCACCTGCATAATCTATGCCCTCAGCTAATGAGCCAGAAGCAACACCTAGCAGCACATAGCCTCTACTATAATTGTCTCTAAATTTATCTAAAAGAGCTGCTAACTCGGAACTGTGCATACGCCTCCTCTGCTTTAAGACTGGTTTGTTAAGCTTTCCCTCTAAATAAAAGGAAACAGATTCCAATAGATCAAAGCTAGGAAAGAACACAATCGTATTGCCAGGGATTCTGTTTATAATTTCCTCGAGCTCTTTTGCAATTAAAGAGAATTCCTTCTGATTGCGTTCGTTGTATTTGGTTGTGCGTGTTGGTACGATTAGATTTAACCTATTCTTCTTCGGAAACGGGTCAGAGAATTCCCTCATAATTGTTCGTCCTTCATCAAGAGAAAGAAGAGAAACATGCATCTCCAAAGGCAGCATTGTTCCGCTCATAAGGATTGCGGAATGTACATTATCAAACACTCTTTTGCTTAACTGTGCTGCATCCAATGCACGGAGCTTAATTTTAATTAATCTCTCCTTACGCGAGATAATTCTCGCGAATTTTTCCTTTGCATTCCATCTCTCGATAAACCTCGCTACTTTGTTTATGCTGCTCTTTGCCTTACCGCTTGCCTCCATATAATCCAGAGCAGCGTCTTTTAGCAGGTCTGCATCCTTTGTGGCCATGTCATTCAAAAATTCGTCCTTCTTGATAAAAGCCTCTTTCTGCCCAGAGAGTTTGTTTTTGGCCAATGAGCTCATTTCAGCTAACAATTTTTTTAATTCTTCCGCTAAATCGGTATATGCGAGCTGCTTCAATTCCTTTATTGCTTTTTCAAGAATTCTGTTTGTTAGAGTAGCGCTCTGCAGAGAGAGAAGGCGCTCGTTTAAATTATGGGCCTCATCTACAATAACGATGCAATTCGATATAGTTTCGTTAATCTTGGAAAGAAAACGCTTTCTAACCTTTGGGTTGAACAAGTGATAATAATCACAAACAATTAATTTAGAATCGTTTGCAATATCTATTGCAACTTCATAGGGGCAGAGCTTCCTCGGCTTACCTCTTTTGTTCTTTGCGTTTAGGCATATGCTACGCAACTCAAGATGGGAAACCTCTTGCGAGAGTTTTGAAAAAATTCTCTCCTTATAGAAGTTTGCCAGTTCTATCTGCCTATAAGTACTGCCGCGAGCATTGTTAAAATAGATGCATTCCTCTCTCGCTCTTTTCCTTGCACATAATTCATAAAATCCTTCGAAATCTGTCTTTGAGAGTAGGGGATCAATACACATATAACGCCTGCCAACGAAATCAATTGCTTTAATTCCTAAATCGAATTTTTTGTTTAGACCGCGCACAACATCTAAGGCAATTTCATGCTGTGAAATCTTCGGTGTAAGGAAAAACACTCTTTGGCCTTGCTCTAAAGCATAACTAAGCGCTGCACTAAGAGTAGCGTCTGTTTTGCCTAAGCCGGTTGGCGCATGCGCTAATAGAATTTTTTCTCCTCTTATTGCTTCAAGAGCTGCATCCATCAGCTTTTTCTGTTCTACTCTCGGTCTTGGAAAGCGAAAAAATATCTGCATAAAGAGAAAAGATGCAGAGAAAGCTTTTAAATTTAAGAAAGGAGTTTGCCGATGAGCAGTCACACTACTTGCTGCTTTTGCTGCTTCCAACTGCGAATTTCATTGCGTACCTCTGTAACTTTGGCAATCCAATAATCATGCTCTTTCTCTGTGTCGCAGCAGTAACAGTTGCCAACAAAACATTTACGATAATCGTTGTGCGAACAGGCGATTTTTTCTGGGGTGTCTTGACCTCTCGCAACATACTTTTGCTTTATCAACTTACAGAAATGCCTTATTGCATCGCCCACTGTTTTGTACATTCCCCAGCGTTTGTTGTACGGGCACCTTCCAGATTGTTCTTCTGTGCCAGAATACTCGATGCTAAACAAATTGTTACATCGCATTGCTGAACTCTTTGCCTTGCCTAAAAGCTGTTCAATATAGCCAACAGCTACAGCAAAAGAAGGATCTATATCGTATTCAATGCAGATGTCATAAAACGCGCTGCCATATGCAGCCACTTTTGGCGAGGCATTCCTATGTAC
>JAGHAR010000069.1 GCA_021161405.1 Candidatus Iainarchaeum sp. | reverse complement strand
TAGCTTTAGAATTATTGAAGAGAGCACTACGTTTGAAAAGCAGATTCGGATTTTTCTGGAAACATTTCTATGAAAAATAATTTGCTTGTCATAATCTATATGATCCTATTAACAATCTCCTCTTCATCAAACTTAATCAAGTCCTCATAGCTTTGCCCTACTCCAATAAACAGCACTGGCTTCTTTAGATTGTAGAGCAGGGAAATCAATGTACCTCCCTTCGCATCGCAGTCTAATTTCGTTAATATAAATGCATCGAGATTGAGTGCCTCATCGAATTCCCTTGCCTGTTGTAATAGATTCTGCCCCGCAATTGTTTCCCCAACAAAGATTTTTAGATCTGGCTGCACAACCCTGCTAATCTTCTTTAGCTCCTCAATTAGATTTCTGTTTGTTTCCTGCCTGCCAGCAGAGTCAATTAGCACAACATCTATTTTGTTTGCTTCCGCTGCCTTGACAGCATCAAATGCAACAGCAGCAGGATCTGCATTGTATTGATGCTTAACAATTCTCACTCCTAATTTTTCCGCATGCTCTGCTAATTGTTCGATGCTCGCAGCCCTGAAAGTATCTGCTGCAGCCATTATTGAACTCATACCTCTTTCTTTTAGCAGGTATGCGATCTTTGCAATTGTTGTTGTTTTACCGGAGCCGTTAGGGCCTAGAAATAGAATTTTGAACGGCTTTTCCTTCTTTCCTTTAATAATTTCTATAAGGTCAAAACTGCCAACGCTAATCAGCTCTTTAATGATTTCTCTTATTTCATTCTTAATAAATTTCTCAACATCTTTTGCTGGAATTTTTTTGTTTAACAACCTTTCTTTAATCTCGTTGCAGATTTTCTCTGCTGTGTTTTGTTCAACATCCGCCTCTATCAGCGAAAGTTCCAGTTCTTCCAGCAGTGGAACAAGTTCACTTTCGCTTATTTCAATCTGTTTTGTAATTGCTGCCTTTAATTTTGTCTTTATTGAGAGTTTTGGCGTTAATTCCTTACTCTCCTTGGCAGATTCTTTGCTAGCTTTTGTTGTTTTTTTCTTCACTTTATTAACAAAGCTGCCCAATTTCTTCTTAAGCAGATTGAACATCTTTTCCAGCCTGCTTCCTGCTTACATCTGCCACTATTTTCCTTATCGAATTTAATTCGTTGCTAATCCTAGCGATTTCTTTTCTCAATTTCTCAATGTTTTTCGATATCTGCTTCTGCCTATTCTCGAGAATTTTTATTGCTTCATTTGGTTTCTTTTTTAGGAAAATATTTTGGCCTATATGCATCGTAACTTCCTTTACATCTGCACTTACGTTTATATAGCAGCCAGAACCTATCGTTGCCAACACTGCTTTCTTTGCTTCTTTTAATTCTTTTATTGCATCTATTGTGGCAGCGATTTCAATTAGAGAATTTTGTAGTTCTGCTTCCTGCGCCCTCAGAAGTTGTAAATTGCTTTCAAGTTGTCTATGCATCTCCAAGAGTTGACCAACAGTTAGCTTAACCTCCTTTGGTTTTTCTTCAGGCATTTTCCTTCACCTCTTCCTTTTCTTCATATCTTTCAATCTTTTGTATTATAATATGTCTCCTCTTTACCTTATGCTTCGAACCTATTAAAGATAGAGTATATTCCTCAGCTAATTTCTCATTTTTCGCATCGATAATTTTCCTGAACGGCTTCCAATCACGCTTTTCCTTATACTTTCCAGTCACTTCGAACTGCATACAATCACTCTCCAAAGAGATCATAGATTTGCATTATCTCTGGGCCTGTTGTAGCTTCCCCCACCAAAACTCCATTACTGTTCGCAACTAAGGAATGCGCTATAAAGACATCGCCAAAGTTCGCTGTTAATACCTTTCCCTCTAAAGATGTTTTTGTTTGAATCCTTTTAAATTCATTAGCATTAGTATTCGGATTTACTGCAAATGCTTTATTTGTCAAAACCAAAGAGGCGCCTATTAAATCAGAGTTTGCGATCTGCTGGTTGTAAATTTTTATTCCCAAGAATTTTTCAATTTCTTCGATCTGCTTTTTCGCAAGTATGTTGCAAAAACCAACCTTATCGTTTGCCTCAGCGAGGTTTCCTAGAGCAAGATTAGAATCAATCTGCAATACCTTTATGCCGATAGAATTTAGATAATCTACTTCATGTTGCTCAACAAGCTTTGGCACAACAATTCCCTTGCTGTTTCCAAACGAAAAGATTCCTATAAGCGAGGAATCTGCAAGGGTCGCCTCAATCAGCTCAACATTTAGCACGTCTGCAATTTTTTTCTTTGTTTTTTTTGCTGTCGCTTTTGGTATTATAACAAATTTATCTGTTGCAGTCATAAAAACACCGATAAAAACGCTGTTATGGATTTTGAGCTTTTCTATACTCATTTCTGTCCCTTTTTTATCTTTTGAGTATCTGCAATTCTCTCCCTTAATTTCTTTTCTTTCTTCTTTTTCTCCTCTTCCTTGAGCTGTTCTTCCTCATCTTTGCTTGGTTTCTTTTCTTTTTCTTTAATCTCTTCCTTAACTTTTTCCTTCTTTTCTTCAACTTTCTTTTCCTTTGCAACCTCTATCTTTTCTGCTGCAGAATAAACGTTCGCAATATTATCTTTCAGCAGTACTTTTACAGCTATCTTTCTTGGAGGTTTTTCTATGCCCCTTGCAAATATAATCTCGTTTAGCTTTGGAGAAATTTTGATATTTTTAGTTCTAAAATGTTTTACTATGAATTTTTTTAGCAGATTTTTTGCTTTTTTCGCTCTTTTGCTTCTCGGAGCATTGTATGCTTTCTTTAGAGGTACAATATACTCTACAACCTCTTTCTTTTCCTTTGCCATCTTTCTCACCTATTCTGCTTTCTTTTAAGCTTTCTGAATTTCTTACCGGCATCTATCTGCTTCCAACTTCTCCTCTGCTTTGGATTTGTTAATCTTTTGCCCGCCTTCTGTATGAGCCATACCGGCACAGTGCTTATTCCAGAGCCAACTTTCTTCCTCAACGAAATTAAAAAATCTTTCAATTCTTTTGTCTTGTTTTTTGCCATAGAATCACTTCCTCTTAATTCTTACCTCTCTCTTAATATTGTTTCTCAATCTGATAAGCATCTCTTTTAGTTGCGAATCTGTTATTGGTTCTTTTGTCTGCGAATATAGTTGCACTAATGCCTGCACAGCCAAACTATAAAGCTCTGGATTTGCTAGCTTCACATTGCTCAGCCTCTCAAACGCTTCTGCTGTCAGTATTCTTTTTAGCAGAATTTTAATTTCAAGCTCTTTTTTTAGCTGCTCGTTGTTGTTTTCCTTCTGATTGTTGTTCAACAGCTTCGCCTCCTTTTTCTTCCTTTGGTTTTTTTATTATCTTTTTTGTTTGTTTTCCCTCACCCCAAAGATGCTCTCCCTTAGCCAATAATTCCTTTGCTTCGTTTGCCGCTCTACTTAACAACGAAATTCCTTTCGGGCTAATTTTCCTTCCCTTCTCTGCTTTCTCCACATACCCAGCTTTCTCCAATTCCTGCAGACAGCTTCTTATTACCTTTCCGCTTGCCTTCCTAAACTTTGCCGGCTTTACTCCTCGCCTTTTTCTTCCGCCGTAATATGTCCTTAAACTTTCAACTCCGAGAGGCCCTTCCTTATACAACCTGTACAGTATGCTTGCCGCTCTTACATACCACCAGTCCTCTCTTTGCGGAGCTCTTTCGCGGTGCGAACCGGTTTTAACAAATGCTACGAATTCCGGTTGTTTTAACTCTTTTTGCAGTTTTTTTGCAGTTACTTCTATCAGTGGTGTAGCATGTACATCGTATATGCCCAAGCTATCTCCTCCTTTGCTCCTTTCGGAGCCTTTGCTCAAGGGCCAAAAATTAGCCCTACTTAAGATTTCTCCTTCTGAAAATATTTTTAAAGCTAAGCGCCTCTAAGCGCGCCATCTTCTTCCACTCCTTTTAAAGCCAGCTCTTTTGTATGTATTTGCATACATTCTTCTTGCCCTATCAAGCTCTGCTTGTTCTGCTACATGCTCCAGATAGCTAGCGGGAGGGTTTCCAATTACCCCATATCCTTTTCGCTTTAATATTTCAGCAATTCTTTCAACTAACCAAACACGCCATTTCCTGCCGACAGCTCTGCTGAATTCTTCCAGCTCTTTTTTCCTGCCTTTTATTCCTTGGATATTCGTAATTATGAATCGCTTTTCCCTTCCAAATTCAAAATAACCGCCGATGGTTCCTATTGCAATTCCTTCGTGGTACAGAATTAAGGCAAATGGCGCTTCAGGATGCATCCTTAGCATTATTCTATAGCTAAAATCCTTCGCATTTGGAATTATGTGTTCTTTGCCGCAGATTGCTTTTGCTATTCTTATATTTCTTCTTAAATCCTTCACTGCTTCATAAAAATTTTTGTTGCAGTGCAACACAAAATCAAGGACAAAAGATAGCACTGCTGGCTTTCCAGGAACGTTTGAAATTATATAATCAGCCAAACCCTTGCTTTCTGCTTCACGTGCAATTTGCCTCATTATGTTTATCCTTTTTATAAACTCTTCGTCGCTGATATCTCTTTCCAAAACACCAAAGCGCCTGCCTATGACTGCATAACCTTTACCAAGCATTAAGATTTCTACTCTTTCCTCAGGATTTGCTTCGTGCGCAATTGAATCAACGATTTCCAGCAGATGGTCCTCTCCAAATACTTCCATGGGCATATTACTCATTTACTATTTTCCCAATTAAATAATATGGTTTCGCTTCAACTATTTTAACCTTTGCAAATTCACAGAATTTGCAATTTTCTTTTACAATAACCTGCTTATAGTTTTTCGTTCTTCCTATTAAGCAATCCCTGCCTTTGGCAGAAATTAAAATTTTTTCAATTCTGCCAACCATCTTTTTATTTTCCTTAAAAGCAAGCTCTCTGCAGAGTTTTGTTAATTTTCTGCTTCTTTCTTTTTTCGTTCTTTCTATAATCTGCTCCATCTTTGCTGCCTCTGTGTTTGGCCTAACCCCATAGCGTGAAATATTTACTTTTGTTGCCCTGATCTTTTTTAGCAAAGCTACTGTTTTTTTGAAATCTTCTTCTGTTTCTGTTGGGAAGCCAACAATTACATCTGTGCTGAGTGTTATCTCTGGAAATTTTTTCTTTATTCTTTCAACAACCTCTACAAATTCGTTAGCTGTATAATTTCTGTTCATCAATTTTAGAATTCTGTTGGAGCCGCTCTGCACAGGCAAATGTAAAAACTTATAGATTCTTTCATCCTCAAAGACATCCAAAAATTCATCAAGAAACAATTTTAGATTATTTACATTCATCATTCCAATTCTTATTCTATAATCTCCTTTAATTTTCAGAATTTTTTTGAGAAGCTCTGCTAAATTTGTTCCTATATCAAATCCGTAGCAGGCAGTATCTTCAGCAGTTAGCCATACCTCTCTGCTTTTTTTCAATTCCTTCCTTATCTTTCTTACAATAGAATCCACAGCATAACTCTGCAGTTTTCCCCTTGCGAATTTTACTGCGCAATAGCTGCAGTTTCCTAGGCAACCTCTTGCTATTGGCACAATCGCTATGCAAGGATTAAACTTTACTTCTTCCAGCTCTGGACTAAATTCAACATTCTTTTCCCTAAGATTCAATAGCTTTGCTAATTCGCTCAGCTTTGTGCCAACAACAACTACTCTTCTGTTTTTTGGAATCCTCTCAGGATTTATTGCTGTCAGGCAGCCGAATACAAGGATCTTTGCATTTGTTTCTGAAATTAATTCTCTGATTCTCCTTATCATTCTGTTTTCTGTTGGCAGTTTGACAGCGCAGGTATTTATTATTACAGCATCCGCTTCGCTTGGTTTATCTACTATTGCAAATCTATTTTTCTTGAGAAGGCCGATTATCTTTTCCGTGTCTGAGATATTTAAAGCGCAGCCATATCCCTCTACATATACTTTCATAAAATTAGCTCTAAAGCAAAACAATTAAAGCAGTTTCAAATTAGTTTGTGCTTCCTAACTAAGCCAAGAAGCAGGTACATCGCACTCCCTAGCACAGCTTCAATTAGGAAGAGATAGTATGCACTGTTCTTCAACGAACCAAAGAATTCAACCGGAACTTTTTTTCCTAATTCTCCTTTCTGCTGCAACTCAGCAACAAGCTGGTTGTATGCATCTTGGCCAAACACAACAACAGCTTGCCTCCTTTCTGGAGCAGCGATTGAGAAGTAGTACCAGTGCATTACAAGGAACCATACAAACAGGCCAAGAACAAATATTATGATTGGCAAATAGCTTGCTATCTTCGGATATTTCTTTTTTGAAAATTCGGTTGCAAAAAAACCAACGAAGAAACCTATTGCAGGCAAGAGCAAATACATTGGCGAATCAAATATGTTAGGCAGAGGAAGGAAAGCGCTTAATTGGGGAAAACTGAATTTTGAGATTGAGAGTAGCATAACAATTGCATAGCAGATTATAAATTGGAACACAAGAATTATTGCAGAATTTCCGCTAATTTTAGAATCTGCTTCTTCCATTCTAAAAACAAGCATGAAAAACCTTTTAATTGCTTAGCTTCTTCTCTTTAAATATGCTCGCAAAGAAAAGAAAATTCAGTGCTATAGTATATAGAGAGGAAGATATGTATGTAGCTTTCTGTCCTGAAGTAGGTACGGCAAGCCAGGGTAGAACAATAGAATCTGCTTTAAAGAACTTAAGAGAGGCAACAGAATTGTATCTTGAAGATTGAAACTGATTTCTTTAAATTTTTGAAAAAACTCTAACAAAAAACCTTTTAATTCCTTAGCTGCTTTTCCTTACTATGGCAAAAAAAGGCAAGAAGACAATTGCTTTAGATATTCCATGGGTTGAAAAGTACAGGCCGAAGAAATTGGCAGAGGTTGTTGGCCAGAGCGTAGTTGTAGAG
>JAGHAR010000049.1 GCA_021161405.1 Candidatus Iainarchaeum sp. | reverse complement strand
GTATAGAGTTAGCATTGAGCAGATACAATACAAGGATATAAAAGAACAAAAGCAGAGCTAGGCCAAATCCTTTTATTACATTTCTGTAATTTAGCTTTAGCTTTCCTCTCCAATAGAGCTTTGCTGTATAGTATATACCAAAAAACGCTAACGCTAATATAGAGGCGAATATCAAGACATCTATAATGAATATTGTTTTGTTTCTTATCGGCATTAGGGCAGCAATTGCAGTAAATAGTTTAACATCTCCTCCTCCAAGCTTGCCAGCATAGTAAAGAGGATAGCTAAGCAGAAATACAGCCAGAGGAATTAAAAAATTGAATATATTGCAAATTGAAAAGCATTCATAGATGCTGATAAGAATTCCTATAATGATTGCTGGCAGAGTTATCCAGTCGTATATTAGCTTTTTCTTTATGTCTGTTACTGCTGCAATAGCTGCTACAACTACAAGGAGTAGGATTCTGAAAGATTGCAGAAGCATTCAACCACTACCTTATCTTAAACTTCTTCTTTCTCTTTGAAAACATCTGTATGAGCTGCTCAAAGCCGCCTTTTTCTAATTTTTTGAGGAATTTTTCATCTTTGAATTTTTTCATCTTTTTGAGCATTCTTTTCATAAGCTTATACTGCCTCAACAATTCTCTGACCTCTCTCTGGGTTTTTCCGCTGCCTTTTGCTATCCTCTGTATCCTCTGAAAATTGATAATTTCAGGGTTTCTTTTCTCCTGCTTTGTCATCGAATCCATAATTACTTTGAAATTGTTCAGCTTCTCCTCTGTTAATTCAAGATACTCTTTTGGCAGCTGCGCCTTTAGGCCGAGCATCTCCGCTACCTTACTAAAAGGACCCATCTTTCTTGTTGCAACCAACTGCTTGTAAAAGACCTCTAAATTGAAATCCTGCTTAAGTAATTCCTCTGGCCTAATCTCTATCTCTTCCTTAATCTCTTCTATCTTTTCCAGCAATGCCTGCAAGTCGCCATATCCCATTATTCTGGATAGAAAACGGTTTGCATCGAACAATTGCAAATCATCTAATTTTTCTCCAACGCCAATAAAGTAAACCTTTGCATTAGTTTCATGGCATGCAGCTAAAGCTCCGCCACCTTTTGCAGAGCCATCCATCTTTGTTATTATTACACCGTTAATATTGACTGCTTCCTTAAATGCCTTTGCCTGCTTCCTCGCTACTTGGCCTATATCCGCGCTTATAACAAGCCAGATATTATCCGGCTTTAATTTCCTTTCAATTCCTTTGATTTCCTCAATCATTTCTTTGTTGAGAGCATTCCTCCCAGCAGAATCCACAATAAGAAGATCGTAGTTGTTTAATTCCTTCAACGCTTTTTCAACAACCTTTGCTGCGTTTTTCTCACCTTTAATTCCAAAGAAGCCAAGTTTTGCTTTCTCTGCTAGTTGCTTTAACTGTTCGAATGCTGCAGGCCTAAATGTGTCTGCCGCTATTAATGCTACCTTTAAACCTCTTTTAGAGTACCATTTCCCTAGTTTTGCGGCTGTTGTTGTCTTGCCTGAGCCGAATAAACCAACAAGCAGAATTCTTTTTGGCTTTTCCACAGGTTTTGTTTCTCCACCAAGAATTTTGACTAATTCATCGTAAACAAGCTTTATAATGTATTCTCTCCTGTCAATTCCCTTCGGAGGTTTCTTCTTTGCTTCCTTCTCAATCTTTTTTGTTAGCTCCAGAACAAGCTTTACTTCAACATCGCTTGCTATTAATGCTCTTTGAATTTCTTTAATTGCCTTTTTTATTGTTTCCTCATCTAGAAGCCTTGCTCCGCGTAGCAATTCGAATGCATTCCTTAATTTCTCCCCAAGCATTAATTAAAGCTAATTGTAAATGTTTTTAAATTACATTAACTAGTGTTTTCTTCTTTCTCTTTCTTCTGCTTCTTACTTTCGCATTCTGGATTTATACAGAATTTCAGAGCCTTCCTTCTTTGAATTAATTTTATAATTGGCATTTTACAATAGCTGCATAGCTCTTCTGTCTTCTGTATTGTTCCCTTCTGCGGCAGTGGAAAGGTTATTGTACAGCTTGGATAGTTTGTGCAGCCAACAAACCTTTTTCCTTTTGCAGAGAATCTAATAATCAGCTTTCCTCCGCATTTACATTTGCCAAGAATTAAATCCTGCCTTAATGCTTCCTTAAGCGCCTTGCCTATTTTTTCGTGATTTGCTATTAGTTCTTTAAGCACTTTCCTTAACATTTCCTTTGATTCATTTACAACTTCCTCTTTTTTCTTTTTTCCAGCAGCAATCAAGCTCATCTCTTCCTCAAGCTTTGCGGTCATTTCCGGCTTTACTATTTTGCTGTCAAACCTCTCCAGAGTGTCGGTTACGCTAAACGCTATGTTGTTTGGCTTTATCGCCTTTATGCCAGAGATGTATTTTCTGGAGAATAGTTTTTGCAGTATTGAATGCCTTGTTGCCTTTGTTCCTAAGCCGAGAGCCTCCATAAGTTTTATTAAAGCTGCTTGCGAATATCTTGGCTTTGGTTTTGTCTCTTTGCGGAGCATTTCAATCTTTATTACATCAACTGTATCTCCTTTGGCTAATTCTGGCAGTATTCTCTCCTCCGAGCTGAGATACGGATAAATGGCTCTCCATCCAAGCTTTTCGTACTGCTTTCCTTTCGCGACAAATTCCTCTCCTTTAATTTGCAGATATGCTGTTGTGTTCCTTACTATTGCATCCTCCGCAAGAGTAGCTAAAAAATGCCTACAGATCAATTCGTATATCTTCCATTGCTCTCTGCTTAACCTTTCTTTGCTTGCTGCTGCAACAGGATGTATCGGAGGATGGTCTTTTGTTTTCTTTCCTTGCGAAGGGTTTAATTTTCCCAGAGCAATAATAGTTTCAGCATCTTTGCTCAATTCTTTAACTGAAAGCAGTTTGTTGATAATTGCTCTTAGGTTTAACGTATCTGGATAGCTTTGATTGTCTGTTCTTGGATAGCTTATAAATCCTTGCTGATACAGTTCCTCTGCAATGCTCATTGCCTTTCCAGCAGTAAAGCCGAGTCTGCTCGCTGCTCTAAGGAATTCTGTTGTATTCATTGGTGTAGGCCTCTTTAATCTGCTTTTCTTTACCTCAACTTTAGTTACTGTTGCCTTGCTTTCGTTTTTCAGCTTTTCAAAGATTTCCTTTGCTTCTTTCTCATCAAAAAATCTGCCCTTTTTATGCAGTGCAATGAATTTAGATTCCTTCCTAAGTTCTGCCTGAATTTCCCAATACGGCTTTGGTTTAAATTCTTTGATTTCCTTTTCTCTATCTACAATTAATGCCAATGTCGGGCTTTGCACTCTGCCTGCACTTAAAAAATTTTTGCCTGTGGAATTTGCAACTAAAGAGAGGAATCTTGTTAGTGTTGCGCCCCACACAAGGTCTATCTGCTGCCTTGCCTCTGCAGCCATTGCCAGGTTATAATCCAGTTCCTTAAGATTTTTGAACGCATCTCTTATATCCTGCTCCGTAATCGCTGAAAACAAAGCCCTTTTAACCTCTATATTTGGATTCTCCTCCTTCATTATCTCAACAGCTTCTAGGCCGATGGCTTCGCCTTCTCTATCAGCATCCGTTGCAACAATTATTCTTTCTGCTTCCTTTGCATTTTCTTTAAGCAATGAAACAATGTTCTGCATCTTAATTCTCTTTTCTGTTTTTGCATCGACAAGCTTCATAAGCTCTGTCTGCCTCCAGTCTTTCATGTGCTGCGGAAAATCAAGCTCTACAATATGCCCGCTTAACGGAATTACCCTCCACAATTTGCCGTCCTTTAAAAAATCGAAATACAGAGCATTGTTCTTTCTTTTCTCCTCTGCCTTTCCGTTTGAGAGGATGTTTGCAATCCTCCTCGCTGCTATCGCCTTCTCAGCAATTACAACAATCATAAATAGCAACTCCAACAGAAAAATTTATTAATTTCAATTAAATCTCCAAGGTTTTCTGCAATGTTTGCGATGGCAGGCCGGTTTCGTTTTTAAGCTCCGAAAGAACAACAAGTGTTTTAATATCAATTACTCCATCTATTAAGCCGATTTGTTCGATAAACTTTTCCGCCTGCTCAAGATTCGGCACAATAATCTTTGCGAGCAGATTATACTCACCAAGCACTTGGTAAAGCTCTCTAACAT
>JAGHAR010000108.1 GCA_021161405.1 Candidatus Iainarchaeum sp. | reverse complement strand
GAAAATTTTATGCCTGTTTCTTCCTGGAATTTTTTTCCCTTTTCAATGTTTCTTGCTATCGCTATAACATCATATTTCGTTGCAAAGAGCTTCGCATAATAGCTGCCAAACCTTCCAGTGCCTCCAATAATAGCGATTTTCATTTTGAATTCTTTGATAGCAAATTTAAATAAATATTAGCATAGGTAAGTATATGCTCTGCATTGTTGGCTGCGGAGCTGCTGGGTTAGCAGCTGCTTTGGAAAGCAGAGAAAAGAAAATAGTAATTATAGATGGCAAAGGAGCTGCCTCAGCAATAAGCCCATGGAATATGCAAGCAGAGCAGGGCCTAAAGGAAAAAATGCTTAACACAGGCAAAATAAACAACAGGGAAATTCTCGATTACTTTATTGAAAATTACTCTACAGCTAAAGAATTCCTAGAAAAGCATAACATAAAGCTTAGAAAATCAAATATGGGAATAATTCCCAATTACAGAATGGTTGGCAAGGAATTAACCGAAATTTTCAGAAAAAAATTGATTGAAAAAGGAGTAAAGATAGTAGAAGGGAATGTCAAAGGAATCCGCGTTAAGGGAGATAAGCTATGCAGCATAGTTGTAAACTCTAAAGAAATATACGCTGAAAATTTTATATTTGCGTTTGGCGGCCTAGGAAATTTATATAAATACTCAACCTATGTTGGAGCAGCCAGCAACCTGCTTGCTGCCTGCTTAGAAGCTGGTTTTGAAATTGGAAACCTGCAATACAACATGTTCCATCCGTTTCTGATTATTGACAAAAAACTGCCAAACACGCTGCTTAGCGGAACTCTGTTACAAAAGATGAGATTTATCAATTCCCAAAACAAAGAATTTTTGAGTGAGGAAATTATAGAAGCGCTTAAGAATAACAAATACCACTATCTATTCTCGAAGATGTGCAGGGAGTTTTATGCAGAAAGTTTAAAAAACAAGATATATGCTGAGATATTGCTAAATGAAAATGAATTTAATGAATACAAACAAAGAGATGAATTCGGATGGATCTTTGCAAATAGAAAACTGTCAGAAATTAGGCGCTTTAGAATTACACCTGCTTTTCACTACTCTCTAGGCGGCTTAACTATTGATAGAAATGCCAAAACAAGCTTTGAAAATGTGTATGCTGCAGGAGAATGCACTACCGGATTGCATGGTTGCGAACGTGTTGGAGGTGTAGCAATAGCAGAAGCAATAATCTTTGGAATTACCGCTGCAAAAAATGCGAACAACGGAAAGCTGTGCAGAAAAGGTAAACTAATAAAAATTCCAGAAATTGATGAAAAGCACAGGCAACTTTTTTGGGAGCTGCTTGGCCCAATAAAGAGAAAGAAAAAACTGGAAACCTTTATCGATGAAAACAAAAGAACAGATGACATATACATCAAATTAGCTTTGAAGGCCGCAGAACTCTCATTGGATGGAAACCTCGGTCTAAATTATGTTATTGATTAGCTTTGAGAAACTTTTCTAGTTTATTACAATATTTTTCAATTATATGCCTAAACCAGAAGGTATATTTCTCTGGGTTCTCTGCAATATCTTTCTTTAAATCATCAAGAGAGATCCACTTCCATTCAGCTATTTCGTTTTTGTTTGGTTTCGGCACTACATCAGCGATGCCAATAAAGACATGGTCTATCTCATTCTCAATTAAACCATTATCAAACTCTGCTCTGTAGTGAAAAGAAAAAATTTCTTTCAGCTTGCAGTCAAAGCCGAATTCTTCCTTTAAGCGGCGGTGCACTGCATTAGTTAATTTTTCTCCAAAACGTGGATGTCCGCAGCAGGTATTGCTCCACAAGCCGGGAGAATGATACTTGTGCAGTGCTCTCCTCTGAAGCAATAGTTCTTTTTTTGAATTAAAGACAAAGATGGAGAATGCCCTGTGCAGAATTCCCTTTCTGTGCACTTCTATCTTTTCTGCCTTACCAACAACATTGTCCTTTTCATCTACAACTGTTATAATCTCCATCTTTATCTCCACAAAACAATTTCGCAACATTTATCTCCAAGCGAAAGTCTCTTTGAGACGCCGTGTTTTATTTTTGCATTAACAGCCATAACCAAACCCTGCTCATAGGCATCAAGAGAGGCACATAGCTTAGAGTTCCAGCCCTTAACTTTAGCATTCCATGGGCAATAACTAACACGAATTACAATCTTATTCTTTTCTTTCTTTACAACTTTACTTTTAAAGCCCAACCTTCCATGCAGATCTAAAAGCAGCTTCGCAGCTATTTCAAGCTCCTTGCCTTTTAATTTTTCCTTTAGTTTTTTTCCTGTTTTTAGGCCTTTCTTCCGCATCAGCTCTGTTAATTCTTTTACTCCCTTATAGCTACGCTTATCCTCGATTAAATTCAAAAAATCTCTGTAGAGAGAGCCTATAGTTGCAACTGCTTCCTCAAACAATTTTTTGTAATCTGGCATTCTCTCACTAAGCCTTCTCTAAATAAATTGTCTGTGTTGGGAAGGCAAACTCGATCTTTGCTTTTTCGAATTCCTCTTTTATTGCTTCATTAATTTCGCCTCTAACCCTTATCCAATCTTTATCCTTTATGTAATAGATTACCTTCAAATTTAGGGAGAAATCTTTGAATTCGGAGAAGGTAATTATTGGCTCATCTTCGCAGCCAGGATGTTTGTTTATTATCTCCCTTACAATTTCCTTTGCCTTTTTAAATTTTCTAATGCCTGTATTGTAGGTTAAACCTAAATCCAAAACAATCCTCCTCTTAGGAGCAGAGGAAATGTTTTCTATTATGCTTGACGCTAACTTGCTGTTGGGAATTGTAACTATTCTCTTATCCAAATTCCTTATCCTTGTGTATCTCAAGCCAATGTCCTCTACACGGCCAACAATATTGTTAATCTTTACCCAGTCGCCTATAACAAAAGGCCTCGAGGCAAATATGCTTAACCCGCCAAAAGCGTCGGCAATTGTCTCTTTTGCTGCAAAGGCAATTGCTAAACCACCTATGCCTAAGCCAGCAACAATGGCAGTTATATCATAGCCAAATGCTGAGAGAATTATGATAAATGCAAAGGCAATTATCGCATATTTAATACCCTTATTTATTACTGGGAGAAGAGTATCGTCAAGCCTTGTGCCTGTCTGCTTAAAGAACGGCTTAAGGAAATGTTCACTAAAGGAATCAACAATTCTAACGAGAAACCATGCAACAGCAACAATTGCCACAACATTTAGCAAATTATGTGCAAACCTTGAGAAAACCTCTGCAAGGGTTAAAAATTGTAAAGCAATGCCTATGCCGAAAACCAATACAATTAGAATTATTGGCTTTTCAATAGTAGCAATAAGAACATCATCCATCTTTGTTTTTGTTTTCTCCGCTGCTCTTTTCAGGTAGTTCTTTATTACAAATGCAACTATCTTTCCAATAACCGCAGCCAAAATTATCGTTGCAAAAAACAATAGATACTGCATAACTGTATTTCCAAAATACTGCTGCGTTAAAATCTCTGCCGTAAGCATGCAATCACAGAAATAATGTGCACCAAATATGTTTTAAATTCTTAATGCAGTGCTAAAACTATGGAAGTATTAATTACTGGCGGTTGTGGCTTTATTGGCTCGCATACCGCAGAATTCTTTTTGGAAAAAAATTCTGATGTTAAAATAGTTGACAATTTATGCGAGGGAAAGCTTTCAAATATTGCCAATATAAAAAGAGATGTTGAATTCACAAAAGGAAGCATACTGAATTGTAAATTGTTGGAAAGATTATGCAAAGGTGTTGATGTTGTTGTGCATTTAGCAGCGTTGCGCTCTGTTCCTGCTTCCTGGGAAACTCCGGAAGCATACCACAGAGCAAATATTGATGGAACATTAAATGTTCTTAATGCTGCATTAAAGCACAACTGCAGAGTAGTGTTTGCCTCTAGCTCCAGCGTATATGGAAACCAGGAAAAATTACCCAAGGTTGAGGAAATGTATCCTAAGCCAATAAGCCCTTATGCTATAACAAAGTTAGCTGGAGAAGCATACTGCAATGCTTTCTTTGAGGAATATGGTTTAGAAACTATAGCGTTGCGCTATTTTAATGTCTATGGGCCGAGGCAGAGTTTAACAACAAACTATGCCTCTGTAGTGCCAGCATTTGTTGTAGGAATGCTGAAAAATAAAACCCCAAAAATATTTGGTAGCGGTAAGCAGAGCAGGGACTTCACGTTTGTAAAAGACGTTGCAAATGCAAACTACAAAGCAGCAAAGGCAAAGAAAAAAGCAATTGGAGAGGTCTTTAATATTGGCTCTGGCAAAAGAGTTAGTATAATAAAACTCTACAACATGATAGCAGAACAGCTCAAATTTAGAAAAAAGCCAAGATTTGAAAAGCCGCGCAAAGGAGATGTGATGCATACATTGGCAAGCATAAAAAAGGCAGAAAAGTTGCTAAAATGGAAACCGAAATACTCTCTAGGAGAAGGGCTAAAGGAAACTATTGAATGGTTCAAATCAAAACATATTTAAGCAATTTGCTGAAGAGTTTAATTAAATGCAACGTTTAATTGTTCTTGGTTCAACAGGCAGCATTGGCACACAAACTTTGGATCTTGTTTCTAGGCATAAAGCTCGTTTTAAAGTTGTTGCTTTGGCGTGTAAAAGCAATATAGAACTATTGCAAGAGCAGATAGAAAAATTTAAGCCAGAGAGGGTTGCTGTTGCTGATGAGGAAAAAGCGGAAGAGCTAAAAGCCAAAGTAGATTGCGAAATTGTAACAGGGGAAAATGCAGCTGCTGATGTCATCGATAGCGATGCTGACATAGTGGTAAATGCATTGGTTGGCTTCGCAGGCTTGAGACCAACACTAAAAGCGTTGGAAAAAGTGCAAAGATTAGCTTTAGCTAACAAAGAAAGCTTGGTTGTTGCAGGCGATTTGGTAAAGGAGTATAAAAAGAAATTTGGCAGAGAGCTTTTGCCAATAGATTCTGAGCACTGCGCAATATGGGAATGCTTAAGAGGAAGCAAAAAGGAGCAGATTTCTAAGCTAATCCTGACAGCAAGCGGCGGAGCGTTTAGAGATAAAAGCAAGGAAGAATTACAAAAAGTAAAGGCAAGAGACGCTCTTAAACATCCTACATGGAGCATGGGGGCAAAGATTACAATAGATTCTGCTACTTTAATGAACAAGGGCTTTGAGGTCATGGAAGCGCATTTTTTGTTTGATATGCCATATGAGCAGATAGATGTTGTTATGCATCCGCAGAGCATAGTGCACAGCATGGTTGAGTTTGTTGATGGCAGCGTAATTGCACAATTAAGCAAACCAGATATGAGGTTAGCAATTGCTACTGCTCTAGCATATCCCGAAAGGATAGAAACAGGTATAGAAAAGTTAGATTTTGTTGAATTAGGGCAACTCATATTTAGAGAGATTAGACATGATGTATTTCCAGCGATAAAGCTCGCTTTTAAGGTTGGAAAGCTCGGCGGAACACTGCCAACAGCGATGAATGCAGCAAATGAAATAGCTGTAGAAGCATTTCTAAACGATAAGATTCCCTTCCTGAAGATGTATAGAATAATTGAGGAAACAACCTTTGCTGTTGGCAAAGAAGGAGTGAAATATAATTTGGAGGATATATTTGAAACCGATAAAAAGGCAAGAGAATACGCCAAGAAAATAGTTGATGAAAATGCCTGAAAACGTAGCATTGATATTGGCTGCTGGCCTAGGCAAAAGAATGAAGGCAAATAAAAACAAGGTTCTGCTTGAATTGAACGGAAAGCCGATAATAGAGCATACTCTAGATGCGTTTCAGAAAAGCAAGATAGATGCGATGATACTTGTTGTAAATGAAAGAGACATGGAATTTATGAAGGAAATTGCAAAGAAATATGACAAAATAATAGATGTTGTTTTAGGAGGCAAAGAAAGGCAGGACTCCGCTTTAAACGGAATTCTTGCAGCGGAAAAAATTAAAGCTGAGAAGGTTTATCTGCAAGATGGAGCAAGATGTTTAATTACTCCAGAGCTTATAAACAAAATAATAGATGTTGTTTT
>JAGHAR010000005.1 GCA_021161405.1 Candidatus Iainarchaeum sp. | reverse complement strand
TCCTTCTCCTATGCTTTAAAGGCTTTATTTCCACCCATCTCGGCTTTATTGGTTCGTTGTTATATTTTCTGGATTCTTTCCATTCTGGTGGAATTTCGAAATCTATAATTCTTTCCCTGCGCATTCTCATTAACGAGCGCATTGCATCTGTATTTGGCCATTCAGCAACTAATTTCAATCTATGTTGCTCAGCATATTCCAAAATTCTTTCAAAAACTAATTGATTAGGCGTCTTTCTATGCTTCCTGTAAAAAGCCATTATCTCCGGATTTATCCTAGCTTTTGCAACGATATTCTTCGAGCTTCCAATTACTAAATAAAGTTCATTGCCTCTTCGCTCAGCAAGGGTAATTGCAGCAGGCTTCCCATTTAAAATAAATGCAAATATTATGCGCCCTCCAAGCGAAGGCATTGCTGTTTCACGAATTCCGGGAATTTTTGTTTCTTTCCAATAGCTTACTATAAGCTTTAATTCCTCTTCGCTTAATTCCTCATACGGCTTTGCAATTATATACCATTCCAAACGCTTTGCCATAGCACCACGATAACTTAATAAAATACAAATCCATAATTTAAAACTGTATGCAGAGGGTTGTGCTTATTGTAATGGACGGCTGGGGAATTTCAACCAAAAGGAAGGGCAACTGCATCTATTTGGCCAAACCAAAGCATTATAGGCATTTTATTAATAGCTATCCGCACACAGAATTATGCGCTTCTGGCCTATGCGTTGGCCTTCCCAAGAACAGCCAGGGAAACAGCGAGGTCGGCCACTTGCATTTAGGTGCTGGCAGAATTGTTTTGCAGCCGCTTGAAAAGATTAACAGAGCAATTAAAAACGGAGAATTTTTTAGAAATAAAGCATTTCTAAAGGCGATAAATTTTGTAAAGAGAAATAAAAGCAAGCTGCATTTAATGGGTTTGTGCAGCGATGAAGGAGTGCATGCGCACATAAACCATTTGCTCGCTTTAATGGAATTAGCAGCAAAGCACAGAATTACTTTCTATGTTCATTTCTTTGCGGATGGAAGAGATGTCCCTGAAAGAAGTGCATTAAAATATGTGCGCATAATTGAAAGGAAAATTAAAAAATTAAAAAGAGGAAAAATTGCAAGCATAGTTGGCAGATACTATTCAATGGACCGCGACAACAACTGGCAGAGAACAGAAAAGGCCTATAATTTGCTTACTTTAGCAGAAGGGAGAAAGGCCAATTCAGCAGAGGAAGCAATAAAACTTGCCTACTCTTTAGGGGATCCAACAGATTACTACATAAAACCAACAGCAATAGTTGATAAAACAAACAAACCGATTGCAACAATAGATGACAAAGATGCTGTAATTTTTTTCAATTTCCGCACAGATAGGCCGAGGCAGCTTACCAAAGCATTTATCTACAAAAGATTTCCTCATTTTAAAAGAAAGAAATTTCCTAATGTTTTGTTTGTCGGCTTTACTTTGTATGATAAAAGCTTCAGCAATAAAATGCTTGTTGCGTTCGAGGAGGAGAAGATAAAAAACAATTTAGGGGAGGTCATTAGCAGGCATAATTTAAAACAGTTGCGCATCGCTGAAACAGAGAAATACGCCCATGTCACCTATTTCTTCAATTCCCAGCGTGAGAGGCCATACAGGGGAGAGAAGCGTATATTGATTCCCTCCGCAAAAGTGCCGAGCTATGCCCTAAAGCCGGAAATGAGTGCATATGAAATTGCAGAGGAAACAATTAGGCAGATAAATTCAAAGAAATTCGATTTTATTTTGGTGAATTTTGCTAATTGTGATTTAGTTGGCCACTCCGCAAATATTAAGGCAATTGTAAAGGCAGTAAAAGTAGTTGATGAATGCACAGCAAAAGTGGCTAAAGCTGCATTGGAAAACAACTATGCTGCGGTAATTACTGCCGACCATGGAAGTGCTGAGGAAAAGCTTTACGCTAACGGAAGGCCAAAGCCCGCACACAGCACAAATCCTGTTCCCTTTATAATTGTTTCAAATTCACCAGAGCTGAGAAAGGCAAAGTTAAAGAAAAAAGGAAAGCTAATAGATGTAGCACCAACCATTTTATACATAATGGGTCTGCCCAAACCAAGAGAGATGGAAGGCAAAGTTCTAATAGAGCATTAGATTTTTATAATTCCATAACCTATTTTTGCTAATGCCTCCTCGAAGGAAAAGGGAAAAACAACAAAGGAGAAAAATTTCCAGAAGAATCAAGCCAGAAGGTTTACTCTCTAGGAAGAAAGTAGCGCAGATTTTGCATACTAATCCAGAAAGAATTTCTTATCTTTTGGATTTTTTGGAATTACCACATGAGAGAATAGGGAAAGCTATTTATATCACTCCAGAGCAGATGGATTCTTTACGCATCTGTATGGAGAATCCAGAATATATTCCAGTTGATGTTGCTACCAGAATGTTGGGTTGTGAAGGAAGTAAAGCTTCCCTTCTAAGAATCCCAATCCATACGCTTACAATAGATGGTCGCAAGATAGATGTTTTTAGATTGGCAGATATGCGCCGCGCTGGATTTTTTGTAAGGGAGGATGATCTGTTGCCATTAATGAATATAATGCGTTCTGCTGGTTTAGAGAAGGAAGCAGCCACTTTATGGAGAAGAAGGCAAAGAATAAAGGCTTTTGTGAGGCCAGCAGAGTTGAGAGTTTCATATAGAGGTGTTCCTAGGGAGATACTTACTATCCAAATTCATCGCTTAGAAGGAGTATTTCGCTATGCTGTTGCTAGGGGGATATTACGCAGAGAGCAGCTGCAATATCTGCTGGGAATTGTTACAAGAAGAATAAACAGCTATGCAGCCGAACTTGTGGCTTTGCAGAAAAAATCTGAGAAAGGCGAACTTACAGAGGAGGAGAGGATTAGGGCAGCACAGCTAGAAAGAGAGTTAATAAAGAATGAGGAATACATCTTCCTAATGCGCTTACGAATCGCATTACAAAGAACTCTCAATTATACATAATTAATAAATAATTAATAATCTACTTTCTCTTCTTTTTAGAGCGCAAAGCTGCTCTTAGCTGTGTATGAGACATTCCAATAAAACGAAGCAATGCTTTTTGGAATGGCCAATGCTTTGTTCTTCTTTTCTGCGCTTGCGGGCTTAACTTGCGCCATTTTCTCTCTTCATAACGTTTTAGCATATCTCCTACAAATAGATGCTGCACTTTTGCATGTCTTGCCGCTATCATATCATGCATTCTATGATCACCAACAAAGAGAATGTCTGCATTTGTTAGCCCATAGCTGCGCATTATCCTTTGCAATGCAATGTATTTTGGACGCCATCTTTCTTCTCGTGGAATCCCTCCTGCTAACATCTCTTGGCCAGAATAGATCTCCGTAAAAATATCTGGTTCTATTCCTACGCTGTGCAGGGCTTGTATAATATGCTGCCTTGGAG
>JAGHAR010000034.1 GCA_021161405.1 Candidatus Iainarchaeum sp. | reverse complement strand
CCTGGAGCGCCTGCTAATCTTGCAAGCCTTATGCAATTTTTGATGTTGATTGATGCTATTTTTCCGGAGGCAGTAGCCAAAATATTTGTTGAAAACTTTGCCTTTGGAATTCTCTCCGAGCATTCGTATCTTTTACCCTGCGCATTTATGATTTCCTTCATTTTTTCTAAAGCTTCACCACTCTGCAAAATCTCTTTTGCCAATTTGAAACCCTGCCTACGCCTTGCATAGCCGACAGATTCGAAAAGTATGCCCGCTAACTCACAACTTTTTTTAGCTAAATCATCAAATCTTTTTCCTTCGAGTATTTCTAAAGCTTCTCGTGCTTCTAATGCTGGACCAAAACCTCTGCCATAGGGCTTTGTGCCATCTGTTATCAATGCATCAACATCCATTTCTAGGGCTTTTCCAACCTTTAGAAACAGTTTTGCCATCCTTCTTGCGCGTTCCTCTGTTTTTATTTTAACATCTGGGCCAACAGGCAGATCAATTACTACGTGCTTTGAACCGACGCTTGCCTTCTTAGCCATAACACTTGCTATTATCTGCCCGTCAGGATCTAAAGAGAGCGGGTGTTCTATCTGTATAATCTTATCATCCACAGGCGCTAAATCCAAAGCACCGCCCCATGCTATAACACCACCAATAGTTTCGGTTATCTTCTTAATTTGCCTAGCGCTTAGATTTACTTTTGCTATTACTTCCATTGCATCTGCTGTACCTGCAGCGCTCGTAATAGCCCTTGATGAGGTTTTTGGGATATAGAGATTGGCCGCTGCAATTATTGGCACTACTATCATTGTTGTTCTGCCGTTTGTACCGCCAATGCAGTGTTTGTCAACAAGTGGCTCGCGGTTTATTTTTAATTTCCTTCCATTGTCTACAAGTGCCTTTGTCATTGATATAGTTTCATCAAGCGAATAACCATGTACATATACTCCTGCCATAAAGAACGCAATCTCAACAGAGCTCAGTTTGTTGTTGTTTATATCCCTAACAATATCGTAAATTTCGTGCCTGTCAAGAGACAGGCCCTGCAGTTTCTTCCTAATAAATTCTATGCTTTCTGGTCTTTGTACAACCCTTGCAAAGATTTTTGTGTTTGCTGCTACTGCAAGCTCCTTTTTAACCTCTTTAAATAATCCTACTTCTCCCTTCTTAACAATAGTGTTTGTAATATCAGCTATGCACACTACTCTTTTTTTGTTTCTTGGATTAAACAATTCAATTCTATCTATGGGCAGAATACCGAGCTTTCTTGCATCATCTTCATGGAGAACGCATACAAGAGTACCAGTGGCTAGGTCTATTGGCTTTACTATGAATTCATACTTAAATCCGTCTGCCATTTTATCCCTTGACTTTCCTTAGCTTTACCACTAACTTATTAAGCTAACTGATATTTAAATCCTTCTCTAAAAAATGAGCAAGGTTTTTAAATAGCTTTTTAAAGGTTTTTAAATGCTTCTTTAATTAAAAAATGGGGTGAGCTAATGAAATACACCATTGTTAATCTTGTTGCTGCAAGCGATTTAAAAGCTACTTTAGATCTTTACAATCTTGCAATAAGCATACCAGAAATAGAATATGAGCCGGAGCAGTTTCCCGGGGCGATATTGAAACTAAAAGAACCTAAGGTTTCAATGCTTCTATTTAAAAACGGAAAAATAATTTGTTCTGGTGCGAGCAGCGAAAAGGAAATCGCACAGGGAATAAGAAAGGCAAGCAAGCTTATCCATGAGATTCAACCAGACGTGAAAGTACAGAGAAAAGTAAGCTATGAGGTAGTAAATCTAGTAGCTACAGCTAACTTAAATTTAGAGTTAGACCTATTTCAAATAGCAATGAAACTTGATAATGTAGAATACGAACCAGAACAGTTTCCAGGAGCAATACTCAGAATAGATGATCCTCCGCTTACAATGCTACTTTTTAAAAACGGAAAAATGATATGCGCAGGTGCAAAGCGCGAGTACTTATTGAGAAAAGGACTAAGAAAGGCGGAGAAGATAATAAAATCTATTGTAAAACCAAAGAAAACAAGGAAGAGAACAACAAAGAGAAAAAAGAAAAAACAATCAACAAAAAAGAAGGGAGCAAAAAGAAAAACCACTAAAAGGAAGAAGAGAAAAGCCACAAGAAAGAAAAGAAAGTGATTAGCGTGGCAATTGAGGATTTAATTAAAAGCAGATTGGAAAAGTTAAAGGAAGCAAGGCGTAAAGGGATAGAACCCTATCCTTACAGCTACAATAGAAAAGCAAAGGCAGCAGAACTCCACAGAAAATTCGATTCGTTAAAAGCAGGTGAAGAAACAGAACACATTACAAGCATTGCGGGCAGAATAATGGGTATAAGGGATATGGGAAAGCTTGTTTTCATTGACATAATGGATGAAACCGCTAAAATACAGGTTGTTGCCAGATCAGATGTGTGCAAAAATTTCTCTGATTTAGAGCTATTTGATCTCGGAGATTTTGCCGGAGTTGAAGGAAAGATAATAAAAACAAAGCGAAATGAACTAAGCATACTCGCTACAGAAATTACCTTGCTTTGCAAATCTATTAGACCCTTGCCAGAAAAATGGCACGGCCTAAAAGATGTTGAGCTTCGTTACAGGAAGAGATACCTGGATTTAATAATGAATCCTGAGGTAAGAGAGGTGTTTATCAAGAGAACGCAGATAATAGATGCTCTGCACGAATTCTTAAAGAAGAGAGGTTTTCTTGAGGTTGAAATTCCGCTGTTACAGCCCGTATATGGGGGAGCTGCAGCAAAGCCGTTCATTACACATTCAAATGCTTTAGATAGGGATTTGTATTTGAGTATCTCTCCAGAATTGTACCTTAAAAGATTGATTATAGGTGGCTTTGAAAAGGTCTATACTGTCTGCAAGAACTTCAGGAATGAAAGTATTGATAAGGAACACAACCCGGAATTTACAATGATGGAATGCTATTGGGCCTATGTGGACTATAACGATATTATGAAATTAACAGAAGAGCTCATTACGCATATTGTAAAAAAAGTCCACGGAAAATTCAAGGTTAAATACCAGGGCAAAGAAATTAACTTCAAGCCGCCATGGAAAAGAATGACAATGAAAGAAGCATTGAAAGAGATTGCTGGCTTTGAGGTAGATAAAATGAAGGACAAAGAAATACTTGAAGAAATTGAAAAGCATAAGGCATACGAAGGACCAATGAAAAGAGGTTATTTAATTGCTGAGTTGTTTGAATTGCATTGCGAGGAAGAATTAATACAACCGACTTTCATTACAGACCATCCAAAAGAGACAACTCCATTATGCAAGATTCATAGAAAAGATCCAGAGCTTATAGAGAGGTTCGAGCTGTACATAAACGGCATGGAATTGGCAAATGCCTATTCTGAGCTGAATGATCCAATTGTACAAAGGCAACTCTTTGAAGAACAAGAAAAGGAAACAAAGCTTGAAGAGAAACATCCAAAAGATACTGATTTTCTGGAAGCGCTAGAATATGGAATGCCTCCTACTGGCGGCCTAGGCATAGGTATTGACAGGCTAGTTATGCTGCTAACAGACCAACCGACAATAAAAGATGTAATTCTGTTTCCGCAAATGAGAACATAAAAATTAAATAATTTATTAAAGAAGATATTATTGATTAGCGGCCATAGTGCGCAGGAAACACCCGGTCTCATTCCGAACCCGGAAGTTAAGCTGCGCACGTTTGGTCTGGCAGCCTGCTTATGCAGGTAGCCTGCCAAAGCCGCTAATCATTTTAGCAAATTTAATTCCAATTCTATTTCAGAATCCATTTAAAATATTTTGCTGCGAATTTTTTAGCATCAGTGGTTAAAATGTTAAGCAAATTTGCAGCAAAGCTGAAGGAACTTAACGCTAAGCATATTTTTATAATTGTTTTAATATTCCTTCTCGGCTTTGCTGTTAGAGCGCACCTAATGAAATACGATCTCATATTTGCCTTTGATTCCTATTTTCACACAAGAATGGTTGCCTTTATAATTCAGCACGGTTTTATTCCAGCAAGGGACATGATGGCTTATTACCAGCTTGGAGGAGCAACTCTTGGTTATACGAGCTTCTTTTTCTGGTTTTTCAATGCCGCCATATATAAGATATTTACGCTTGGCGCAGCTTACAATAAAGAGCTTTGGATTCAATTTGTAAAATTTCTGCCAGCAATTTATGGAGCACTAACAGCAGTCGCAATGTACTTTTTTATAAAGCCGATATATGGAAGGAAGGCAGCTTATATGGCTGCTTTTATGGCAGCATTAGTACCATCTTTTGTCTACAGAACAATGAGCGGCTTCTTTGAGGAGGACTGCCTCGGCTTTCTTTGGATGGTTATTGGTTTGGCATTTTTCTCCGCCTCTGTAAAGAATTTAAAATTTACAAATAGGGCAATCGGCTATGCAATAGCGTCTGCAGTATTCTTTATCCTAATGGCAGTAACATGGGAGATGTTTCTTTTGGTTCCTTTAGTTTTGGTTTCAACTCTGCTGTTTGCTGCTCCGATGATATATTTCAACACAGACAGAGAAAAATATAGAAACTTCATAAAGCTGTACGTTATTAATTTTGCGATTTTTGCAATTGCAAGTACTCTATATTATCCTAAATGGCTTAAAAGAACATACGACTATGTATTTGGAAGCCTGCCTGGGTTAATTCAGCCGCTTGTGCTCATAGCTGCTCTGGGATTTGTAGCTTTTATTGTATATCTGTTTTTTTCGAAAAAAGAATTATCAGTTGGGCAGAAGAAAACAGCCAGAATTCTTTTTATTGGTATGTTGTTTTTAATACTCCTCGGTTTTTTGTCCATGACAATTTTGGTTGACGATTTAAGAAAAGGCGGCCTAATAGAAATGACCGTAGGCGAGGAAAGCCCTGGTAAATATGCCTTTGGCCATAAGTACAATTTGCTTATCGCAGTACCAATACTTGCTTTAATATTTATTCCGATTAGAATGTTCAAAGCGAAAGATGCGCAGTTGCATGCAATGATATTCTTCTGGAATTTAATTACACTATTTATGGCGTGGTATAAACTGAAATTTACATACACCTTTGGATTGCCTATTGCTGCCGCCTCTGGCTTTCTTGTATATGAAGCATTTCAGTTATACAAAAGCAATTCGAAAGTAGACAAATGGCTTCTGAGCTTTTTAACTGCTGCCTTTGCATTCTTAATAATGCTTTCTACAGGTTTAGCGTTTGCTATTGTATTAGCTATTGTTGTTGCAATTATTACATATGTAGCACAACTTGAAGGAAAGGAAAACTTAGCGCTTAAATACGCTCCTGCTGTTATTGCTGCAATTATTCTTTTTGGAGGAGTAGCTGCGGCAAGTATATTTGTCCAAAATCATGTTCCTTCAATTGAGAGGAGCTTTCCGAATTACAAAGCAGCAACAAACTGGATAAAGGAAAACACTCCAAAAGACGCTAAGCTCTTTAATTGGTGGAGCTATGGCCACTGGCTTAGCTTTTTGGGAGAGAGAAAAGTATTAACAGACAATAGAAATCTAGATGGCAGAGCAAACAGCGATGTGGCAAGGTTTTACATAACCCAAGATCTCAATGAGGCATTAGCAATAATGAGAAGATATAAGCCGGATTACATAGTGCTTGATTCAGAAGGTTTTGGAGGAATGATCTCCATGGGAGTATATGCTTACAACACCCTCAATACAAACGATCCAAGAATTAGAAAGTATGCTGGCAACAGATTGCCAAACGGAGGCGCTGCGTTTGTCTGCAGTTTGAAAAATAATTACTACGAATGCTATGCTGGAGGAGCATCCTTAAGGATAGGCAAGGCAAACTTTGAGAATCTGCCAACAGAATGGCAAGATAAACCAAATGACATTACTTTGGATCCGAAAATGCCTTTGTGGTTATACAGGGAAAAAGACAACAGAATGCTCGCAATTGTAAATAAAGAAGTAAATAAAACAATTTTTGTGAGATTGTGGTTTAATGAAAGCAACGCAGCCAAATACTTCAAAGAGGTTTATTATAAGGACGGTGTAAAAATATTCAAAGTACTTGACACTGTTTATAGAGGTAACAGAGCAAAAGATTTTAATGCATAGGTGTGTGTAATGGAAAACATCCTAATTACAGTATTCCTTACAATAGCCGTAGGATTCTTTGCAACCTCAATAGTAATTCCAAAGGCAATAGAGGCCTTCAAAAAAAGAGGGCTCGTAGGCATAGATATGAACAAGTGGCACAAACCAAAAGTTGCAGAGCTTGGCGGATTAACTGTCTATATCGGATTCAGCGCGGGGGTTATGCTGAACATCTTTTTGATGCGCTATCTTAATTTAATAGAATTAAATTTAACACTGCTTTTGGCTGCGTTTTCCACAATCTCTATAACGATTATAATAGGCCTACTAGATGACCTAATAGGCTGGAAAAGGGGAATCAGCAAATTACAGCATGCACTGCTGCCTTTATTTGCGGCCTTGCCATTAATGGTTGTAAAGATAGAAAATCCAGTAATTGTTCTGCCTTTCTTTGGACCTTTGCCGAGTCAAATTTTTCTGCCAATAATTGGAGCTGTAAGTTTCAGCCTCATCTATTCACTCATAATAATCCCTATTGGCGTTACTGGAGCCGCAAACGCAGCCAATATGCTTGCCGGCCTAAACGGATTAGAGGCAGGCCTAGGTGCAATTATCCATGCAACCTTGTTAATAATTGGCATAATGCTGCAGAAGCCCAATGCAGTAGTGTTAAGCTCTGCAATGCTCGCTTCTCTATTGGCATTTCTAAGATACAATTGGTTCCCAGCAAAAATATTTGGAGGGGACTCATTAACTTTGGCTTGCGGCGCAAGTACTGCAGCGATAGTAATAATTTCGGATATGGAAAAGATAGGTGTGGCGTTATTCGCTTTATTCTTTCTCGAACTGATACTGAAACTCAGAACAAAGCTTCAAGGAGAATCTTTTGGCATAGCAACAAAGGAAGGATATCTAAAAGCTCCGAAAAAAATCTGTTCCATTACTCATATAGCCATGCTTGCTGGAAAAAACAAATGGAAAGAATGGCAAGTGGTGACTTTTGTACTGTTTTTGCAGGCATTAGTATCTGCTATAGTGTTAGTTCTTACAGTTAGCGGTGTACTGCTATGAGAAACAAATGTAAAGTTGCGGTTGTGTGCTCTGCGGGCGGACATTTAAGGGAGATAATGCAACTCAAAAAAGCATTTGAAAAATATGAATATTTTTTTGTTACAGATTTGAGGGAGGACTCAAAAATATTGGCAGAGAAAGAAAGAGTTTTGTTTGTAGAGTGTCCTAGGAGAAATCTGTTCAAATTGCTAAAGAATTTTGTCCAGGCGCTGTTAATATATCTACGGGAAAGACCAAGAATAGTATTAAGCACTGGTGCCGATACAGCAATTCCTTTCTGTTTAATAGCAAAGCTGTTTGGAAGTAAGGTAATTTTTATAGAAAGTTTTTGCAGAATTAAAGAGCCAAGCTTAAGCGGAAAAATAATGTACAGATTTGCAGACGTTTTCTTTGTTCAGTGGAAGGAAAATAAAAAATTCTTCCCAAAGGCAAGGTTTGCAGGAAGTGTGTTCTGATGGGAAAAAAGAAGTTAAAAGTATTTGTAACTCTTGGTACGCATCCGCAGCAGTTCAATAGATTGATTAACGAAATAGAAAAACTCGCAGAAAAAAATATTGCAAATTTTTTCGTACAGTACGGAAATTCAAAAAAACCAAAGCAGAGGAAAAATCTAAATGCAAAAAAATTTTTGCTCGGACAGGAATACGAGAACGCTTTTAAAAGAGCGGATGTTATTGTAAGCCATGCCGGAGCTGGAAGCATAATAGCGGCGCTTGAATTTAAAAAGCCATTAATAATTATCCCACGCCTTAAGAAGTTTGCAGAGCATACAGATGATCATCAAATAGATTTAGCATATGCTTTAGATAAAAGAGGCAAAGCAATCGCAATACTAAATGAAAAAGAACTTGAGAAGGCATTAAAAAAGGCGGCAAAATTTAAACCATCTGTGGAAAGGGAAAGAGAAAAATTGACTAAGGCAATTTCGGAATTACTAGGAGCATGGTGCAAAAACTAATGCAAAAGCATGCGCGGTACTACTTGAAAAAAATGTAGAAGTAATTCTTCCCAGCGCAAGTAGCAAATTTACACACGCCAACACCCCTATACTCTCCTTTGTTTGTAGTAAACAGATCTCCAAATACGCAAACATACCAATGGCCTCCTTGGCATTTTGTACATACGATTTTAACAGGTCCTTTTTCCGTGTCGATATTTATCTTTTTCCAATATTTGTCCACGTATGCCTTTGGCAAGCTAAATTCCTCTTGTGAAAATCTGCTCCACCACCACGAGGGCAGTGTTTTTTGGATTTCTAAAGCCACATTCGTAGAATCTGTTTCACCTAGTAGTTGGCGGTTTTGATAAACAGCATAAAAATCATCTGCAATATCAAACTTAAAAAAACCGTGCAAATCGGCAACAAATAGATG
>JAGHAR010000010.1 GCA_021161405.1 Candidatus Iainarchaeum sp. | reverse complement strand
TCGCTTGGGATTTCTGCGGGTGCTTGTGGTAAAGATAAACAGCTCATGGCCTCTTCTGCTTAATTCCTTCAGGAAATTGTAGCAGAATGCTTCTCCGCCTCCGCCTAAGCCAGCAGTGCTAAAAGTATGAGTAATGTAAAATATGCGCATATCAAGAAAGTTACGAAACCAATTTAAAAATCTTTCAATTACTTTCCTTTCTATGAGCCTAAGGCATAAATACAAATATTACAAGTTTCAGATAAAGAGATTTATTAAGCGTTTTATCTTGAGCCCTTATGCTACGCCAAGGAAATTTGTGAATATGCTGCTCCTAACTCTGCAGTATGCAACAATCAAACCAGCAAAAGTTATTGGCTATCCTCTAAAATTAACAATCGATCCAACAAATGTTTGCCAATTGAGATGTCCTCTTTGCCCAACAGGCCAGCGCAGAAGGGGAAGGAAGAAAGGATATATGAAATTCAGCGAATTCAAAAAAATTGTAGATGAAATGGCTCCATATCTGTACGAAATAGACCTGAACAATTGGGGAGAACCATTTCTCAACAAAGAAATTTTCAAAATGATAGAATATGCGCACAGTAAAAAAATTTGGTTGAGCGTTAATACAAATTTCAATGTGCCTTTAACAGAGAAACAAGCAGAACGATTAGTTAAATCCGGCTTAGATCAGCTCTATCTTTCTATTGATGGCATAACGCAAAAAACATATGAAAAATACCGTGTCGGAGGAAAACTTAAAACAGTAATAGAAAACATAAAACTTATTAACAAAAAGAAAAAAGAATTGAATTCCGAAACACCGCGCATAGTTTGGCAGTTTTTGGTTAATCGTTACAATGAACACGAAGTTCCGAAATTGAAAGAATTCCAGCATAAATATGGAATAGATAAGCTCGTTATTGGTGCGTTAAGGACAAGCATGGCTGATGAAATTTTTCTCGAGGACAGAGAAAAGATTGAATTAATTAAAGATTGGCTGCCAAAGAATGAGAAGTTTAGCAGATATGACTACAGGAAGAAAGAAAGAAAATTAAAGAAGAAATACTGTCACTTCCTATGGTTTGTGAGCGTTATAAATTGGAATGGCAGTGTTAGTCCTTGCTGTGGTGTTTATTTTGAGAAATACGACTTTGGAAACGCTTTAAAAGAAGGCTTTAAAAAGGTGTGGAATAATGAAAAATATCAAGCAGCGAGGAACGCAGTAGCGAGGAGGAAATACAAAATAGAAACTGTTTGCGTGAATTGTTTGAGAACAGGTTTTATGGATTGAGGTGAAATTTTTGGACAAGGTATTGGTTACTGGCGGCTGTGGATTTATAGGGTCGCATTTGGTTAACTATTTAGCCAATAAAGGCAAAAAGGTCGTTGTACTGGACAATTTTGCTGGTGGAAAAGCAAACCTAAAATATATTGAAAAAGATGCAAAAATAATTCGCGGTTCTATTGAAAGCAGGAATGCTTGCAGGAAAGCCCTTAAAGGCGTTGATACAGTATTCCATATAGCTGCACATGCAGCAGAAGGTCAAAGTGTTTTTGTGCCAATTTTTAATGCTAAAACAAATTTAATTGGAAGTATCACACTGCTTACAGAAGCGATAAATTCTCGCATAGAAGATTTTGTGTTTACTTCTACAATAGCTGTTTATGGCAGGCCGAAAAAATTGCCCGTTAACGAGGAACATCCTCTGCAGCCGGAAGACCCTTATGGAATTACAAAGAAAGCTTTTGAAGATTATCTAAGGGTTTACTATGAGCTTGGGAGAATTAAGCCATACATTGTCAGGTTTTTCAATGTCTTTGGGCCGAGACAACGTTTAGATGATCCCTATAGAGGAGTCGTGCCAATTTTCATAAATAGGATAATGCAAAATAAGCCGCCGATTATTTTTGGAGATGGTCTGCAGAAGAGGGCTTTTACATATATAACAGACATAATAGAACCGCTCTACAAAATAGTCGGGAAGAAAAAGCTCATCAATAATCCGATCAACATAGGCAATACAGAGGTATGGAGCGTAAAAAGATTGGCAGAGACAATAATAAAGAAAATGGGTGCAAACCTAAAACCGGAATTTGTTCCAAGGAGGAAAAGCGATGTTAAAGTTATTTATGCAGACATAACAAAAGCAAAAAAACTGCTGAATTACAAGCCAAGAGTTACTATAAACGAGGGTCTGGATTACACAATTGAATGGGCCTTAAGGGAAGGGCCAAAAAAATTCAAATATATGGATTACTTTGAAATTGAAAAATTGGCACATAGCGCTTATAAAAAGAAGCAACTTTAGCATAAAGTATAATAATAAACAAAAGATAAGGAAATTATGGCAATTAGAAGGTTCGCTTCTTGGATAAGAAAGAAGTTCTCAAGAAAGCAAAGAAGAATGCCTCTTCTTGAAGAGTTATTGAGAGCTGCTGTAAAAGATCCATCGCAGCGAAATTTGTGGAGAAGAGAGGCCTCTATAATTTATAGCAAAGTGTTGAAAATTACTGATTCTCCGCGCTTAGCAAGAAAATTGTTTATCGCTGCTATGCACCTTATTACCGGATGCGACCCACTAAATTTGCCGGCTGCCTCCCGTATTGTTGAAAGAATAATTTCTGTTCAGCGAAATGTAGAGGAAGCAATAGCTATTATCGAGAAAATAAGAAGAGATTTGATAGGCCATCTTGTAGAGCTTTATGAGCTAATATATGCAAACCCAGCAATAAGTGTCAATGAGCTTGAACATCTGCAAAGAATTGGTTATTTCAGCAACCGCGAAGACACAAAATACTGGAAATATAAAAAAGAGTTTTTTGAATCTATAAAGGCAAGAGGAATAAACTATGCAGTAAAGATAAAAGAAAGGCACACCTTTCCAGATGGCCATACTGTTAGCTGTCCAATCATTGTTTTGGAATCCCCGCCCGGAAAAGAAATTTTTCTGCTTGGCACAGATAGCGGACATCCCAGCACAATAGCTTTTGTTCAGGGAGCAGCAGATAAGCAAGCTGTTGAAAATGCAAAGAGATTATTGGGCAAACATCCTGCAGAATTTTTATTAGAGCACTATCTAAGAGTAGCGATTCCCACATTTTACACGCGGGGAATTCCGATAATATTCAGCAACCTATCATCGCAGCACTCGTATCAACTTACAAAGGCGCTGCTTGAGAGATTCTTTACAAAAACTGGTTTGCTGAATCCGCGCAAAAAAAGAGTGCAGCAGTTATTATCAGAGGCAGAAAAACCTATTGCTTATAATCGATAGCTAGCGTGGCCTTCGTTTTGGCCTGCTCTTTTGCCGCTCTTATGTTTTTTGCCATCTACACCAATAAAAAATAAAATAAAGTGCTATAAAAAATTAACTATGAAAAAATTTCCAAATGTCAGCATAGTTGTTGCTACTTACAACGGCGGGCAAACTCTGATAAGGGTTCTAAGAGGAATGCTAAGATTGGATTATCCTGCTCGCTATGAAGTTATTGTTGTGAACGATGGAAGCAAAGATAACACCGCTGAACTTGTGGAAGATTTTTTGAAGAGTAACAAAAAAGCAAAAAAGCTGATTAAATTTATAAATTTCAGAAAAAATAAGGGAGTGACAAAAGCAAGGAATGCTGGTATCAAAAAGGCACGCTACGAGATTGTTGTAAATATGGACCATGATTGCATCCCCTATAAAAATTGGCTAAGGGAAATGGTAAAACCTTTTGCTGATCCTAAAGTAGGTGTTGTTTCTGGTTATGGCGGCTATGGCGGAACAAGCACCGCTTTTAGGAGAAAATTATTGCTTAAAGTAGGCGGCTACGATGAGGATTATTTTTATTTTAGAGAGGATACAGATCTAACATTTAAAATAATGGAACTCGGCTACAAGTTTGTAAAGATAAAACCCCTTTACATACATGATCACAAAGAGATTATACCAAAAGGAATCTTACAGATTCTAAAATATGTATGGAAAAGGTTAAAGTATCATGAGAACGATGTTCTCCTCTATAAGAAACACCCAAAGCTTGCTGCAGAATTTCTGAGAGTAAAGTTTGGGTTTTTAATTGATCCAGCAGAGGATTTTAAGAGAGCAACTGGCTTGTGGCATAGCAAAGGAAAGCTGGCTTTAAGTTCGCCGCGTGGCATAGTGTTTATTGAAAATAAAAGCCCTCTTCATGCACTAATAATAGTACTGCTTGGAATTCTCTATGTTATTGCAGTAAAATTAATCCGCTTAAAAGCAAGTTTGAAATTCGGGAAATTATTGATATAGGAAAGCTATAGCTTATATCTAAAAGCAAAAGCAACGGTTAAGCCAAGGAGTATGCCTGCTATTATATCGCTTAGCCAGTGCATATGGAAGAACAATCTGCTGAGGCAGATTAAAAGTATAATCAATGAAAACACAAACAAGAGTGCTTTTTTCATGTTTTTGCTTAATAGTTTATGGTTTTGTAGTATAAAAAGCAAAGCAGCAAAAAAAGCCGTTGAAACTGTTGCATGACCGCTTGGAAAACTGCTTGTAATAGAATATAGCACTGCATTTTCTGGCCTAGCTCTGTTAACTGTAATCTTCAAAAACGTTTCAGTTAGGAATGCAATTGAAACGCTAAATGCAAAAAGAATTGCTGGACGTTTCATCCCAAGCTGAATTAAAATAATAAAAATTACAACGCTAAAAAGTAAGAGTGCGAGAGGTGAGCTCAACAGCGTAATGAACAACATTCCCAAGTAAAACGCTCTGGAATCTTGATAAGATGCGAAAAAATTATTTACAGCAATATCCACATCTGTAAACAGACCACTTTCTACAGCAACAAGCACTGTAATAAATAAAATTAAACATATAAACAACGGCGCTGCTTTTTGGACACTATTCTGCATATTATCCCTACGCAGCGTTTCTTTAAATCTTTTTCTTGCGCATAAATTTTAAATGAAAGTTATTGTAACTGGAGCTAGCGGTTTTATAGGAAGCTGGTTTTGCAGAAGGTTTAACGGAGAGTTAGATATCATCGCACTTTCTAGAAAGAGAATAAGGCCGATTTATGATTTCAGAGGCAGAGTAACAAGAGCGGACATTAGAAGGATAAACTCCTTACTAAAATTGGAAAAAAGATTGAACCTTAGCGAGGAAGACATAATTCTACATCTCGCAGCTATGAGCGATATAAAGGAATGTAACGAAAGGCCATTAGATGCAATAGAAACAAACGTTCTTGGCACGGCAAATTTGCTAGAGTTGGCCAGAAGGAATAATATGAAATTTGTATTTGCATCAAGCTGCAAGGTTTATGGAAGCCAAAACAAGGCAACTGAAAGAAGCCCTTTAAAAGGAGGAACAATCTACGCAAATTCGAAAATAATTGCTGAAAAGCTTATTGAAAGTTTTGCTGATAATTATTCATTAAATGCTGTTATACTAAGGTTTTCCAATGTTTACGGAGCTTTTGATAGAAGCGAAACAAGATTGATGCCAAATATAATAAGGGCATTAAAATACAACCGCGTGCTACAATTAAGCAACAAAGGGAAAGACAAAAGAGATTTTATCTATGTCAAGGATGTCATCTCAGCAATAGAAAAGATAGTTTCAAAGATAGAAAGCATCAAAAGAGGAGATGTATTTAACATAGCTTCCAGCAGGAAGGAAAAGATAATAGAACCTGTAAAGATTGCGGAAGACCTCACTGGAAGAAAAATAAAAATTGAATTTTTCGATGTTCCTGCTAAGAAAGAACCAAAGATAAGCATAGCAAAGGCAAAAAGGATTCTGAAATGGAAGCCAAAATATACGCTGAGAAAGGGAATTGCTGAAACACTCTTTTTAGAAGGATTGTTGCCTAGCAAGAGATAATTCTGCTTTTGTACGCAAAGCAATTTATAAACTATTCTGTGTGGTTTTAATATGGAAATAAAAAAAATTCTAGTAACTGGCGGCTGCGGATTTATTGGCTCTAATTTTATCAGATATATGCTAAACAGCTATGCTGATTTGGAGATTGCGAATTTGGATAAATTGACTTACGCGGGCAGAAGGGAAAATTTACAAGATGTTGAAGAAAAATTTAAGGAGAGATACCAATTCTTTCACGGAGATATATGCGATGAAAATATTGTTAGAGAAGCAATCGCTGGCTCTGACGCTGTAATTAACTTTGCTGCGGAAAGCCATGTTGATAGAGCTATCCTCCATGCGAGAGAATTTGTTAGAACAAATGTTGAAGGCACACTAACGCTTTTGGATGCTGCTAAAACTGAAAAAGAAAAAGGCAAAAAAATTAGATTTTTGCAGATCGGCACAGATGAAGTTTATGGAAGTATTGCTAAAGGCTCCGCCAAAGAAGATTGGCCATTAAAGCCGAGAAATCCCTATTCAGCGACAAAAGCAGCTGCGGATCTGTTAGCATTGAGCTATTTTAATACCCACAATCTCGATGTTGTTGTAACAAGGAGCAGCAATAATTTTGGCCCTTATCAATTTCCCGAAAAAGTTATTCCACTGTTTATTACGAATTTGATTGACGGCAAGAAGGTTCCATTGTATGGCACAGGTCAAAATATTAGAGAATGGCTGTACGTGATTGACAACTGTAAAGCGATTGATCTTGTGCTGAGAAAGGGCAAAAGCGGAGAAATATATAATATCGGCTCTAGCCATAAGCTAACTAATTTGGAATTAACAAAAAAAATTCTTGCAGAATTCAATTTTGGCGAGGAGATGATAAACTTTGTTAAGGACAGGCCATGACATGATTTGAGGTATTCTTTAGATTCTACAAAAATCAGAAATTTGGGGTGGAAACCAGAGCATAGTTTTGATTCAGCACTAAAAGAAACAGTAAAATGGTATAAAGAGAACGAGCAATGGTGGAGGCCTCTAAAAGAAAAAGCAATCGGAGGTGATAAAAGATGAAGGGAGTAATATTAGCAGGAGGTACTGGCTCACGGCTAATGCCTTTAACAAAAGTTACAAACAAACATCTCTTGCCGATATACAACAAACCGATGATATACTATCCGATAGCTGCTTTAAAAAGCGCGGGAATAAAGGAAATAATGGTAATAACGGGCACTTATCATGCGGGAGCAATATTTTCTCTGCTCGGCTCAGGCAAAGATTTCGGGGTTAAGTTTACATACCGCGTTCAGGATGAAGCTTCTGGAATTCCTTCGGCAATCTATTTAGCAAAGGAATTTGTTGGCAACGATAAGTTTATTTCAATAAATGGCGACAACATAATCTTTGAAAGTTTAAGGAAATATGCAGAGGAATTTGAAAAAGGCAGCGAGGAGGCAAGGATAATGCTCTATAAAGGCACTGTGGAAGAAGCAAAAAAGAGTGGTGTTGCAATAATGGAAGGGGACAGAGTAGTAAAACTCGTTGAAAAACCTAAAGAGCCACCTTCGACCTTAATTTCAATAGGAATTTACATGTACACTCCGGGTGTGTTCGATATAATTGAAACACTAAAACCATCGCAAAGAGGAGAAACAGAGATAACAGATGTTAACAACGAATATATACGAAGAGGAACTCTAAAAGCAAGCATGCTCAAAGGTAAGTGGCTCGATGCTGGCGACTTCGAAGATTTGCACAGAGCAAACATTGAGGCAAAAAAGATAATTGAAAAGCAGGAGTATGAAGAAGAATTCTGGAAACATATGCCTTAATAAAAAAGAAAAATTCTACAAATTATAGGAGGAAAATCGAGGGAATGAAATGCGCATCTTAATGCTTAATCCGCCTTTCTTGCCAAAATTTAGCAGAAGCTCCAGAAGTCCTGCGGTAAGCAAAGGCGGAACTCTCTACTATCCAATCTGGTTAGCATATACTACAGGTGTTGTGGAAAGAGAAGGGCACAAGGTAAAGCTGGTAGATTCGCCTGCAGAAAATCTAACCGTTGCAGAGGTTGTAAAAATTGCAAAGAAATTTAGAGCCGGGCTTGTTGTTATAGATGCAAGCACACCTACAATTAATGTGGATGTAAAAATAGCTGAAGAAATAAAAAAAGAAACGAATGCCTTTACACTACTTGTTGGGCCGCATGTGAGTGCGCTGCCAAAAGAAACCTTAAAGTTAAGCAAAAAGCTTGATGCGGTTGCAAGGCATGAATACGACTATATTGTTAGAGATTTAGCAGAGGAATTGGAAAAGAGAAAGCCAAATTTGGCAAAGGTAAGAGGTATTACCTATAGAAAAGGGAACAGAATTCTGCATAACAAAGATATGCCGCTGATTGAAAATTTGGATGAATTGCCTTTCGTAAGCGAGGTCTATCTGAAGCATTTAAACTATAAGAATTATTTTTATGCCGCTAACCTATGGCCGGAAGTTACAATTTTAAGTGGTAGAGGCTGTCCATACAGATGCACATTTTGCGTTTGGCCACAAACTATGACAGGCCATAACTACAGGAAAAGAAGTATTGAAAATATTGCAGATGAATTCGAATTCATAATCCAAAACTTCAAGGATGTGAAGGAAATATTCATAGAGGACGACACCTTCACTGCTGACAGAGAACGCGTAAGGCGATTCTCAAGAGAGTTGGTAAAGAGAAAGATAAAAATAAGCTGGAGCGCAAATTCAAGAGCGGATGTTGATTATAAAACACTGAAGGAAATGAAAAAGGCAAACTGCAGATTGCTCTGCGTTGGTTTTGAGAGCGCAAACCAGAAAATTCTGAATAATATAAGGAAAGGAATTACTGTTGAGCAGATAAAGAAATTTATGAGGGCAGCTAAGAAAGCAGGTATATTGGTGCATGGCTGCTTTATGATAGGGAACCAAGGCGAAACAATAGATACCATAAAAGAAACGATAAAATTAGCAAAGGAGTTAGAGCCCGACACTGTACAATTCTTCCCAATAATGGTTTATCCCGGCACTGAAGCATATGAATTTTTCCGCAGAAAAGGATATCTGATTACAAATAATTTTGCGGAATGGCTTGATAGCGAGGGAATGCACCGAACAATAGTTTCTAGGCCGTGGCTGAGCAACGAGGAATTGGTTGCATGGTGTGACATAGCTAGGAGGGAATTCTATCTTAGGCCGAAATACATTGCCAAAAAATTGTTGCAGGCAGTTACAAAGCCGAGCGAAGCAATTAGAATTTTTAAAGCTGCTAAAACATTCTTGAAACATTTAAATAGGGCTGGATATGGATATAAGTATTGTAGTTCCGGCATATAATGCTGAAAAAACAATTGCAGATTGTATAAATTCCTTGCTTAAACAAACAAAAAAGGCAAAGGAAATAATAGTTGTAGATGATGCAAGTAGCGATAACACTGCAGAAATTGTAAAAAAAATTGCAAAGAGACACAAGGAAGTAAAATTAATAAGCTTGAAAGAAAATTCTGGGCCAGCGAGAGCACGCAATATAGGTGCTAGAAAAGCTAAAGGAGAAATTATCGTTTTTGTTGATGCGGATTGTGTTGCAAAAGAAAACTTTTTGGAGGAAATTACCAAACAAATAGAAGAAGGTAAAGCAATAGGCGTGCAAGGAGCGTACAAAACAAAGCAAAAGAGCACTGTTGCGAAATTCTCGCAAATAGAGATAGAATATAGATACGCAAAGATGCTTTCTGAACAAAGGAAAAAGGGCAGTGTGGATTTTATAGGTTCATATGCTGCAGCATTCAAAAAAGAAATTTT
>JAGHAR010000027.1 GCA_021161405.1 Candidatus Iainarchaeum sp. | reverse complement strand
TTGTTGCTAGCTATTATTTCTCTGCCATGTATCACAAAAGCGGTTGATCTGACATTGTTTGCAGTTTTTATAATTTTGTTATTAGTTTTCTTTGCTGTTGTTTTTTTATCAAGAAAGAATACAATTATTTCAGATTTCTCGAACACGATTTTAGCACTTGCAAAGAGCAGAATGTTGCTACCATGCTTTGCTGCAACATTAATTTATATAATTTTTTCATTTTTTTCAACCTTCTTTGTTTTCCTTATATTTGGAGAGTTTGTTAAACTTCCGCTTATAGCAGTAGCAACCACTATTGCGATGTTTGCTGGCTTTGCCTCGATGATTCCCGGCGGCTTAGGAGTAAGGGAAGGAAGCGCAGCCATTATTTTCTCTTCTTTTGGAATAAACTTTAAGATAGCTTCTGCTGCAACCGTACTTGGCAGAATTATTAGTTTGCCTTTTATCGCTTTAGGAGCATTTTTATTCTTTTCAAAGAGCTCTTTAGCAATTCAGAAATTTTATCTAAAAAAAAGATAATATCTTGCTTCCGTGGGATGTATTCTATATCAATTCCTAATTTTCTGAAATAATATTTGCTAACAACCGCATTCACTGTGCTTGCAATAATAGGCATTACTAGCAATGCATATATGTTAAACCTCGGTGCAAATAACACACCAAAGATTAGTGCTGTTGTTAGAGATATAAGGTTGACCTTCAGTTGTTTTTCCATCTCGTTTAGCGATGCGAATCCTTGGTTTGCGACTATAAAACTTCTCGTAATTGAAATCGCAGCAAGGAAAGGAACAAGAGTTATTGCATTGTAATAGCTGGGGAAAAAGAAAAACAACAATATAGGCATTATCAATGCAACGGCAACACTGCCAACAAGAGAAATTAGAAAATTCACCTTTATAGTTAAAGACAAAATTTTTGCCAAATTTTCTTTTTTTCTTTCTTCCATTGTAAAAGGCATGACAACGTCTCCTAAACTTGTTGCGGTTTTGCTGACCATAACCGAAAATATTTTTTCAGCCAGATAATAATAGCCGAGCATAACCGTAGGCACGAACAAACCGAAAAGCAATGTATAAAGGAATTGGTAGGTGCGCTTAACAATACTTGCAGGAAGCCCGCTTACAGCATATCTTTTAAGCTCTTCTATATTTTTTCTATTCAATTCTTTTTTGCTGATTTTTAGGTTTTTTTCAATATTCGGCCACCATCTAAAAAACAATGCTATTGCAATAGCAACAGCAATCATTTGGCCAAAGACAACAGCCAATGCCTGCAAACCAAAAACGAAGATTAATGTAGAAGTAGCTAATAAATTGAAGAACTGCATTGTAGTTTCCATTTTTAGGTTTTTTCCAAAGAGTTTCAGTGAGCGCAGAATTACCGTTGTAGTGGTAAAAGCAATCATTAGGAGCATATGCAACGAAGCAAAGCTCAGTATGAGTGGAGATTGTTTATTAAGCATTGTATTTATCTGTGGAGAAAAAACAGCAATAGCAAGCAAAACAGGCACAGCTATCGCGAATTCTATTTTTGCTATTGTTTTAATTAGTTTGAGATTTTTCCATTTGGGCAAGAAAACACTTAACATATTCTGCAAAAACGCTATGCCAAAGATCATTACAACAGAGGTAAAGCTTATGAAGAATGTGACCAAGCCGTAGCTGCTCGGCCCTAAAGCATTTGCAACGATTAAGCTATAGAGTGCACTCAACACTAGCAAAATTATCTTTTTGCTCTGTTCAAATGCAAAACTCTTTGCAATCCAAAAGCTTTTTTTCATAGTAAACCCTTATAGATGTTCAGCAGCTGCTTTGCTCTCTTCTTCCATGTATTTTCTTTGGAAAGTTTTTCTGCTTCTCTATGCAATTTTCTTCTTAAATTGCTATTGCTTAATAACATGCGCAGCTTATTTGCGAAATCGTTAAAGTCATTCGGCTTTGCAAGCAGTGCTGCTTTGCCAACAATTTTCCTAACTTCGGCAAAATTAAAGGAAACAATCGGTTTGCCTGCGGCCATATATTCATATAGCTTTAAGGGATTCCACCAGAAACCATACTTAGCTAAAGGAGCGAAGTTCAATGTAAATGGTGCAATACAAACATCGCTTGCCTTAATATATTTTGCCAATCTTTTTTGTTCCATACTGCCAAGAAGTTTTACTCTCCTCTCCAAATTTTTTTCTTTCACTAAACTTTTTGCTTTTTCATAGAGCGGCCCATTGCCAATAAGCAAAAAAACTACATTTCCAAATTCTTTTTTCACAGCTAATTTTATCGTTTCAATTACTCCGTGCCACGGCTGAAAGCTTGAAACCAAACAAACAACCTTTTTGTTCCTGTATTTATCTTTAATTTTATTTATTTCCTTCCGCGGAATTCTAAATAAAGATGGATTAGCAGCATTAGGCAAAACAAATATCGGTTTATCTGTATGTCTAGAGATTATCTTCCTTAAGGTTTCGGTTTGCGTAACAATTGCATCGCAAAACAGAAGCTTTAATTTTATGAATGGCCGATAGAGATATTTCTTTAAGCCAGACCATGTTTCAAAACCAGGATCGTTCATTTCGAGAACATACTTTGCATCGCTGCCAAACCAAAGCAATAACGGCATTGGATTTATGCAGAACCTCTCATGGAAAATATCTGCTTCTTTAATCCGCTTTCTATATTTCAAAAATTCTTTTAAGCTGCGAGGTTTTGTAATAAGCTTTGCCTCTGCAATTTTTGCTAATTCGTTTGCGATGTGTTTGCTGTGTAAAAAGCCAGCCCCGTTTTTATCGTTGCAGTAATAGATTGCGCTAATTTTTCCTTTCAATTAACTCACCATATAGCTTTGTAATTTTTGCAACAGTTCTGCTCCAATCATACTGCTTTGCCCTCTCAACCATTATTTTTCTTAGCTCTTCTTTTTTCTTCTCATTTAATTTTAGAATTTCGATTATCCGCTTTGCTGCTGTTTTTGTATCTGCATAATCTACAAGCAGTTCGCTTCGTTTTACAAACCTTTTAAAGCTTGGCAGGTTTTGCACTATTGGAATACAGCCAGACGCCATCGCTTCAAGAGCTGCTATACC